>JAIRXX010000381.1 GCA_031268065.1 Propionibacteriaceae bacterium | reverse complement strand
ACCCAGCTGCACTAGGGCACGGCAGTAGTCCAGACACTCGGCACGGCTGGGCATCGGCCACTGGTCGGTGTCCAGCGGCATTCCGGGCAAGCTGTGGCGGGCCACCCCGGCGCGGAATTCCAATTGCCCGCGCACTGGCGCTGGCCGCCCTGATGAGTCGAATCCCAGGACGTCGTTCAGCCGAACCATGTCGCAGACGTCGGCGAAGAGCGGATTCACCGCATGGGTGACGACCAGCGCGTCCGGCTTCGCCTCCTTGGCCGCCCGGTAGATGGTGCCCAGCAACCGGTGCAGCGCGGCGATCCCCCATTCTGGGCCGTGCCGCCGCAGCGACGACCCAGACGGTGAGCGCTGGGTGAAGTCAACCTTGAAGCCGTCGGCATCCAAGCCGTCGGGCGACAGCATCCACCGCACCGTCCGCTCCAGCCTGCGCAGATAGGTGGGATTGCTCGGATCGACGGTGACCGGATGCCCTGCGGAGTCAGTGACGCATTCAGCTTCGGGGATGCCCTCGGCGTCCCAGGCCTTGAACCAGAGCAACACCCGTTGCCCCTCCCGGTGGCGGGCGGCAATCCAGCCGGGCAGGTCGGGCCATTTAGCCTCATCCGGCTCGCCGCCGCCATAGCTGGCCTGCCATTTGTCGTCGATGACGATGGTTCCGGGACGCAATTGGCTGGCCTCCAGCTTGGCCAGCCAGCGGTCGTAATGCTCTTGCCTGGCCAACGCCGGGGCCTTGCGCGCCTGAGCGCCGCCGACCAGTCCGGGTGATTCCACAGCCGCCCGCTGCTCCGAGAGCGCGCATTGCGCCCCCCATCCGCAGAAGATCGGCTCCAGCCACCATCGTTCCACCAGCTTCGCCCCTCGATTGGGGCCAGCCAACTCGCGGTAGCGGTCGAGCACTTCCCAAACGCCGCCTGCCGGGGCGAGGACCAGAGCCGGACTTTTCCACGATGAACGTTCCGTGTGGCCCTCGTAGCACAGCCGCAGCCACCAGCCGCCATCCAGCGGCTCGTAACTGGCGCTGGTGAAAGTCAGCTCGTCCACCGGGGCGGCCAGCGCCGCCGCCAGCCAACCCGAGCCGTCGTCGCGTATTTCGGCCCCGACTCCGGGCGGCACCCGGCCAAAACCGAAGACCAGCGGCGGCGGGGAGAAAATTCCGTGCAAACGCCCCGGCTCGGCATCGCCGACCACCCCCAGCCGTCCAGCCGACGCGGATGGCCGGATCACCTGCACCGGCTCGGTGGGCACCGGCAGGAAGAGCGCCGAGAAATCTATCCGGGAGCGGAATTCCCCGCTCGCCTGGTTGGGACGCACCGCGCGGCCACCGGCCAAGGTGACGTCGCTGATCCGCTTCGGCTCTTCCGATTCGACCTCCACCCACAGCGAGACCCGATCCGGGCCGCAGCGCAGCCAGACAGCGGAATGCTCCCAGGCCGAACTAGCCCGCTCGCGCCGAAACAGCGCTTGCCCGGAGTCGAACGACATCAGCTCGGTCTCACCCGCCGGAAGAAGCGTCTCATCGGCGGCCCCGACAGTGTTGACGCCAGCATCCAGGCAGACGGCGGTCCAAGCCCTCCCGCCGCCGTCAGCGAGGCTGGCCCGAGGCTGGCTCCGGCTGACCTCCAAACGGTAACCCGCTGCCAGCACCAGCCACCCGCTGGGCTGTTCAACCACTTGGACGCACATGTCCCCTCCCATTCCACTGCTGCTTAGCATGGCGCACGGCTGGCTACCCGTACGGAATGATCGCCGGATCGCGGTCTGGGATCACCCCGGTCCGGGCGATTTCGCCGTAGAAGTGGGCGGAATCTTTCAGAGTGCGCCGGCCGGTCGCGTAATCCACGTAGGTAAGCCCGAAACGGGGCCGGTAGCCCAAGGCCCATTCAAAATTGTCCAGCAGCGACCAATGCATATAGCCCAGCACCGTCGCCCCTTGGCTGATCGCCGCTGCCACCGCCTGCAGATGCGACCTGATAAAGGCGATCCGGCGATTGTCATGCACCAGTTTGTCGTGCATGGGGGTGTCGCAGAACACCGCGCCATTCTCGGTGACGATGAGCGGGCGGTGGTCGTAGTCCCGGTCGAGGCGGAGCAGCAATTGGCACAACTGGTCCGGGACGATTTCCCAACCCTCGTCTGAACGGGCGACATCGCCGTTGGGGCCTACCACCGCCCAGGGAAACGCGCGGTCCGGGCCAACATCAGCCGCCGCGCAGACTCGGCGGGTGTAGTAGTTGACCCCGATGAAATCGAGCCGCCGCCCGATGATCTCCTCGTCACCGGGCAGAATCACCTCGTCCAAGCTGAAGCCGCCCCGCTCACGTTCGACGATCTCTTCCCAGAGCGCACGGGTGTCGGCGGGATAGCCGCGCCCGGTGAGCGGGTCTAAGTACCAGCGGTTCACATAGCCGTCGGAACCACGCGCGGCGCGGGCATCGGCCTCGGAATCGGAAGCTGGAGTGCAGGGGAACAGCGATAACGCCACGCCGATCTGGGCGTCAGCGACGTTGGCGCCAATCACATCGACGGCCAGTCCGTGCCCCAGCAGCACATGGTGTCCGGCGATCACCGAGCGGGCCAAATCTTTGATGCCGGGGGCGTGCAATCCAACCTGGTAGCCGAGCAGTTGGACGATCCAAGGCTCGCATTGGGTGATCCAGCGGTTTACCCGGTCACCGAGTCTGGCCGTCACCGCGTCGGCGTATTGGGCGAAAGCTTCCGCTGTGCTGCGGGACAGCCATCCGCCATCGGTCGCAGAACGCATCAGCGCCTGTGGCATGTCCCAGTGGTTGAGGGTGATGAGCGGGGTGATCCCGGCCTCCAGCAGCGCGTCTACCTGCCGGTCATAGTGGTCGAGGGCGAGC
The DNA here is from genome assembly GCA_031268065.1 of Propionibacteriaceae bacterium. Taxonomy (GTDB): domain Bacteria; phylum Actinomycetota; class Actinomycetes; order Propionibacteriales; family Propionibacteriaceae; genus Propionicimonas. The sequence goes on along the minus strand of JAIRXX010000381.1, from coordinate 3,552 downwards.
TGGTTCGCCGCTCCCACACCGTCGGGCATCACCCTGGACCAGCCGGTCGAGAAGCGGTATGCGTTCAAGCCGATAGCCTGCAGCAATTCGATATCGTCGCGCCAACGGCGATACGAGTCGCAGGCCAGGCTGCCGTCTCCTCCGCCCTCCACGACGTCTGGGCGTTTGCCGAAGACATCCCAAATTGAGACGCCGGTGCCATCGGCGTTCCGGGAACCCTCTATCTGGTAGGCGGAAGTCGCCGCCCCCCAGAGGAAGCCTGCGGGGAAAGCGGATGCGGATTGGGTCATGTTCAGCCTTTCTTGTTCTCACTCGATTACGTGGCGGATTGGTGGGCCGGAATTGTTCGCCCAGTCAATTGAGACGGCAAGCCCGGCGCTGGCCGCCTCGGTCTGCTGGCAGAAGATCTGACGGCTTTCCGCTGGCAACAGCGGCTCCGGGTCTGTGGGCGCGGTGAGAAAACCGGGAGCGCCAAACGGACGCGCATCGCAGACCCGCAAGCCGACCAGGGCGACTAGGCCGAGATTAGACAGTTGGAGTTGCCAGCCGTCTGAGCACTGCTGGCAAGCCAGTTCCACCTCCGCTGGGCTGGTTTGGAAAGCCGGGTCGCCCAGCAGCGCCCCCCAGTGGGTGCCGGTGCCAAGCGGCCTCCGGGCAAGGTCGATCCGGATACCCTCGGCGGACAGCCATTCAGCCTCCCAAAGCAGCAATTCGGGCAGGGCTGGATCATTCGCCACTTCCAGGGCGAGCACCTTGGCCGGACTGCCATCCCAAGTCGGGATGCTCTCGCGTGTACTGGCCAATTCCGTCCCGGCAAGGTTACGCAGCCGCAGCACCACCGCCGTTGGCCCACAGCTGTGGAACCCTTCCTCGTCCCACAGCCAGGCCTCGGCGCTGAGCCGCGACTCCCCGGCCCAGACGTCGCGGGGCACGGCCAGGCTCACCCGGCAGGCGGCGAATGCTTTGGCCACTTGCCACAGCGCCGGTTTGGCGTCTCCGCAGAAATCGACCAGCGCCGTACACCAGGCGTTCGGGAAGGATTCGTTCAATTGCCAGGGCAGCACCAGCGAGCAACGCGGACTGCGACGCCGGTCAGCCTCGACGGCGTATCCCAGACCGGTCGCCTGCAGCAATTGCGATCCCCGGCGACAGCGCTCCAAGGCGGCGTCAAGCTCGGCGGGGTTGGCGGGGGTGTCCCGCAAGACCGTGTTGCCGAAAGCGGCGTCAACCAATTCGGCGTTGTTCCACCACTGTCCCAAGTGGCGGTAACTGGCGTTGGCACGGGTGGGAGGCCAGCGTTTCTCCTCCGGTATCAGCGCGGCCAACTGCCGGGCTGAGGACATCGCCTCCGCCCCGAATTCAGTATGGGCGAGGGCGGACGCTTTGTTGTGGAAAGCGGCGTGCTCAGCTAGCCCCTGATGCTCCCAGGGGCCGTGGACGTCGTGGCTGCCGCCCGGATCGACGGCGCTGTTCGCCGGGTCAAAGGCAAAGAACCGCCCGCTGGGAGAGGTCGGCAGCCAGCCGCTGCCGGGGTCGAGCCTGGCCACCTCATCGGCCAAGGCCCGGAGCACCGGCGATTGGCCAGTCTGAAGCGGCCCCTGCTCGGTTTGCAATTCGTTGCCGCCGTCCCAGAGCACCAGGCTGGGGTGGTGCCCGCGCTCGCGGACCGCCTGGGTCGCCTCCGCGCGCATCAGCCCAACGAAGGCTGGAGCGGTGCTGGGCGCAGACTGCATACCCGAGGACGATTGGGAGAATTCCTGCCAGACCAGCAACCCGAGCTGGTCACAGAGCGAGTAGAAGTCCGGGGTCTCCAGCAGCCCCCCGCCCCAGACCCGCAGCAACCGTCCGTTCGCCGCCTTGGCGAGCCGGAGCAGCTGCGCTAGCTTCTCCTGGCTGACGGCCCCGTGTTGGGCGTCCACCGGCACCCAGTTGTATCCGTTTCCGGGAATCCGCCGCCCATTCACGAAGACTGTGTAGGGCAGCGATCCAGGCTCACTGCCCGGATTTCGCCGCCATTCCAAGCTGCGGAAGCCGGTTGCTTTCTCGATCAGCACCGTGCCGTCCCCGGCCAGAACCCGGATCGGGATGAGCGTCTGCCCGCCGAATCCCCAAGGATGCCAGAGTGGGACATCGGGCAGCGCCAAACTTCCCCGGACTTCGCCATTCGGGGATATTGACAGCGCGGCGCGATAAGTTCGGCCCGGCAGGCTGGCCTCAAGCGATAGCCCGGTCGGAATCGGCGACGCGCACTGGGCGGAGAATTCCACCACGCCTAGGCCCTGCTCTAAGCCGACTGCGAATCCCGCTTCGCGCAGCAGCACTCCGATTTCCAAGCGAACCGGTCGCCACAGGCCCTGATGCGGGAATCGCGGGCAGAAGTCCCAGCCGTAATTCATCCGTGGGGAATGCGTCGAAACCTGATCGGTGCGGCCAACCTGCGGCTCGCCAGGTGGCACCGGGGCGACCACCACCGCGAGGTCTGCTCCAGCGGCCAGATCGGCTTTGTCCAGTCGGTCGGTGATGTCCAGCGACTGCGTTCCGAAAGGCCCGGATAGTTCTCCAACCGGTTCGCGGTCGATGAAGACCCGGGCGGACGGATCGACGCCCTCGAAGACCAACTGCGCCCGCGCCCCAGAACGCAGCAATGCCAAAGCGCCGTCGTCAAATTCGATTCGACGCCGGTAAACCCAATGCCGGGCAGCTGTCCATTCGCAGCAGCGGGAATCCCGGTCATGGCGGGGTTCAGGCAATTCACCGGCTTTGACCAAATCGCCAATCACCGAACCCGGCACCTGGGCAGCGATCCAACCTGGGCTATTGCCAGCGGAGGCCTCCGCGCCGCCGACACTGTTCAGCGCGGACACCTCGCCGGGGCTGAGTGGCTTGGGCGCGTCCGATTGCGGCAATTGGGAGCGCAGCCACCAGCGCCAAGTCTCCCCCAAAGCCTCGCGCAGCCACCAGCGGCCCCGCAGCGGCACCGAAAGGAAATCCGCCATCGCTATCCCTGCCACTTCACCTGGCCGACACCAAATGCGGGCAGCTGCAGGCGGCTCTCTCGCCGGGTGGGCGAGTCAGGGAGGTCGCCCGGCAGGGTAAAGCCGACCGTTGCCGTAACCGGCTCGCCGGTGACGTTGCGCAGCCTAATATTTACACCGCCAGCGGCGTCGATTCGCGGTTCCGCCAGCACCGATGGCGGCTCCACCCAGAACCCAGACGTCTGGTCCCAATCTGGAGCATTCTCAACAACTCTGGCTTGCAGCGGCTGGAGCATCTGCCTGCCGTACGCCCGCACCTGAGCATGGTTGGGCGCCTCGTCCAGCAATTCGAATTGGTACCGGTAGCGCCCGCTGCCCTCCTGAACCGACTGAAAATTTGTGAAGTGCAAGTTGTTCATCAGCCAACTCGACACCATTCCGCGCGGAGCATGGAGGGTTGTGGCCCACTTCCCGGTCTGCCATGCTCCAAATTGGGCCAGTGGAGCATCCAGGCTTCCCCAGAGCACCCCTCCGGCGGCGCAGCCGACTCCGACTGCGTGCTGGATGGAATACCAGT
>JAIRXX010000331.1 GCA_031268065.1 Propionibacteriaceae bacterium | reverse complement strand
GAGGTTCTTTTCGAGGCGCTGCTGGGTTTCCGCGTCACCAGGCATTCTTACATCTCGCGGATTGAACCAGAGGAGCGTCAAGGAACCCGAGACCTCGCCCGGCTCGCAGAGTTGGGCCTGCTGGAGGCCCACGGGCACACGAAGGGCCGGTTCTACGCGGCTGGCCCGGTGCTGGTCGGGATTCGCGGCGAAATCCGAACATCCCGAAAGCCTTTGGCCGACCCCTACCCAGCCCTCATGGGCGAGATCAAATCCCAAGAGGCGCTGGCCGGGAGGAAGAAAGACGCCGAACCGCTGTTTTAGCCACGGTCAGCACTGGCGGCGGCGCGTTTGATGTCTTTGATGGTGATCATCAGGTGCATCTGATCAGTGGGTGACTCTTGGAATTCGCTGAGCGAAGTGTAGAAGGCGCGGGCGTGCTCGTCTCGGCAATGGATGAGCAGGACGGCTGCGCCTATGCCGGTGCTGAGCAGGACAGTCCGTTTGAAGGCATCCGTGAGTAGTTTGCGGCCGATTCCGCTGCCTTGCGATGTCTTGTTGACGGCCAGCCGTGCCAGCAGCACACATGGGATGATCGAAGGCCGGTTCTTGCCCACCTTGGTGGGGGCGCTCGCTTTCCCGACCCCGCCCATTGCCACGGAATAGAAGCCGAGCACCTTTCCGGTGTCGTCCACGCACACGTAGGTGACGGCGTTGTTGGCTTGCTGGTTCTCCCAGGCGAAACGAACAAACCAATCGTCGAGGTCTACCGCCCCGGATGAGAAGCCCTCCAAGTCGTCTGCCTTCTCCAGCTTCCGGATTTGCATACTGGGTCACTCACTGGCAAGGAGTTTTGCGAGTTTGTTCACCGAAGGCAGGGATTCTTGGCTGAGCCTGTCGAATTCCGCGTACTGATCATCGTCCAACATGAACCAGCGACGGGCTGCCAGCACCTGCTGGGCTTCTGCCATCGCCGAGTCCAGCACAAAGTCGGACAGAGTATGTTCAGTCGCATCAGCTGCCCACTTCAAGACCTGTTCCTGCCGTGCAGTGACTCGCAACCCAATCCGTCCCACTTTCCTGGTTGGAACCGTCATAACACTCATCGCGCTCCAATCGATCGTATGTCCATTGTACACACATTTCAAACGTGCAAACCACGTCAAGTGCCAGCCTTGCGCCGTAGGGAGTCGTCCTTCTGGTATCGCTCGGGAGGGCTTTGCATATGTCTGCCATATGCTACACTGCTTGCAGTCAATGCTTTGAGGGGGTGGGATCGTGTCGATGCCGATGACTGCCAGGGTGTCGGTATTCAAAAACCGGGAGAACCAGGCCGTCCGCATACCCAAGGCGATGGCCTTCCCCGAAGATGTCAAGGAATTGGAAATCAGCCGAGTGGGAAACGTCATAACTCTCCGTCCGCCCCGAAAGTCCTGGAGTTCCTTCGCCGAGTTGCCTTTAGCGGACGAGGACTTCTTGGCCGAGCGGCCAGATGTGGTGGGTGCCAGCAGAGTGGACTTCGGAGAGGACGGGTAGTGGCCGACCTTTACATGCTGGACACCAGTATCTGTGCCCACTACATGCGGAAGCGGTCGCAAGCCATCACGGACCGGCTGCAGGCCGCTGTTCTCGCGGGTGCTGAGTTGGCTATTTCCGTGATCGTCTATTCGGAGTTGCTGGACGGCGTGATGGGCAAGAACGCAGCGCCGAAGCACGCGGACCTGTTGCGCGAGTTCCTGGAGCGGATCGACTCAATCATCGCGTGGGACCAGGCAGCGGTGCAGCATACCGCCCAGATACGCATGTCGTTACGTGTCGCGGGGACGCCCATCGGACCCAACGACTCAGCGATAGCGGGGCACGCGCTGGCCCTAGGCGCGACTTTCGTGACGAACAAAGTCAGCGAGTTCTCCCGAGTCGCAGGGCTGAGAGTCGAGGATTGGACCATCCCGGCTCCGCTCTGATCGCAGGCGTCACCCTCGGGCGGGATAGTTAGGCGGAGCGCAGCCATGCTGTTCGCGGAAGGTGAGCGGAAACTGATCCAAAGCTACGCCGCGTTCCGGGGCGGGTCCTTCATCATTTTACGTACAACCACTGCGCGACAGCTAAGCCAGCCCGTCTTGCCCAGAGGGGGTGAATGAAGCGCGGGAGAGGCGTATCGACACATCACTCAAGGGAACGGCTGTCGCCGGGTTTTACCTGGCCAATGGCTGTGGCCGATCAATCAACTTGGCTTGCATAAATGTGAGCGTAGCTGCAATTTTCGCTATCACGGGGATAATTTGCAGTTCTAACCGCAACACTGGAGGAGTGCGGGGTCTCGCCGGAACCGCCACCGATGAACGGTCGTCGCGTCTGCACGGGTACGGCTGGTCAGGTGAGCGCGGCGGTGTCGATGACTACGAGCTTGAATCGTTTACCGCCATGTAGGCGGGCGGTCAGGCCCGCCAAGGAGACCCCGGCCAGGTGGCGCTGCGGGCAAGCCGGCCATTGCGATGGCGATGTTCCGCCCCTCGCCCACCATCTCCTGATAAGTCGTGGCCAGCTGACGGACTTGTGCCGAGTCGGATGTGACTTCATCCACTAACAACAACACGCCCTGGCCTCGCTGTGGCCTTAACCGCCACAAACCCTCGCTCTTGTGCGTGTGACGCGAACTCCAAGAGCAACGCCGTCTTGCCCATGCCACGCAGCCCAAGACACAAGGTGGCCCGGTCTTGGTGGCCAGGCGGGCCGTCGAGTCCGTTGCGGAAGTCGGCTATCACTTGGTCCCGGCCGACCAGGTGCTTCGGCTTGTTCCCGAACGCGGGGACGAAGGTGTGATCGGCAGGCATTTTCCCCTCCTTTTGCATCAGTCCATATCGGTGTACTTCAGCCAACTTCAGAGGGCTTCAGGCCTGTAGGCAACCGGATTCATGTGGCTAGACGTGCCGTCTCGCCGCGCTCCAGGCTTGTCGCGACGATTATCAACGGCGCTCTTGATGGTCTGCCTCACTGTGTTCAGTCTGTTGAACACCCTTCAAGAAGTCCAGCTTGCCAAGCGGGAAGGCTGTCAATACGAGCAGAGCCGCGTCTCGGAAGACTATGGCCAGCACCCGGCAGGCCGGTACCGCCAGAGCAAAACACATCCTTGATGTTTTGGGGCTGTCACCCGATGGCCACCCGGTATCCGCGCCACTCGGCCACTCCCTGGGACTCGAGTTCGGCGGAGTCTGCGCCGGTCAGGTACAGGTAGCCGTCGAAATAGCCGGTCAGGGTCCAGGGTCCCACCTCGTTGGCGCGGTTCAGCCCGTGTGCCCGCCGGTTGGCGACGTCGGCGAGGAGGACGCTTTCGGTGTACGGCTCCCCCTCGTAGACGAGTCGGTTGTCGTCGACCCAGGCGAACCGGGTCCACTGGGCGGGGGTGGTGTACAGCAGCTGGGTGGTCGTGGTGTCGTAGACGCTGATGGAGGTGTCGGCCTGGACGGCGACCTTTGTCCCAGCAGGCGACAGCTGCACCTCGATGATGTCGTCGCGCCGGCCCAGCTCCACCACCCGGTATTCCTCCCGGCCGCGCTCCCCGATGAACAGCCGGCTCGGCTTCAGCTCCCCAGGATCGGCCTTCTCGGCGCCGCTGGCGTAGTGGTCGTTCCCGGTGACGGTGGCGGTGATGTCGGCGTTCGCGTCGGCCAGGTAGCCGGGCCAGGCGTCGTCGAGGAAGCCCGTCCCGCTGGCTTGGTAGCCGGGGTTGGGCGGCAGCTCCAGCTCGATCAGCTCCCCGGACGTGGGGCTGAGCCTGGCTAGGCCCCCGCCGAAGGAGAACTGGGCGGCGCCATCAACGCAGCGGGTAGCCCTGAAGTCGTCTGCGCCCATGTAGGAGAAGTTCATCAGGTCGGTGTCGTAGGGCGCCACCTCGCCGGTTTCGGTGTCGTAGACCCCCGGCCCGGCGTCTCCGAAGAGCAGGATCTTCCCCCCGTCGGCCGGGCAGGCCGAATACATCGCCTCATAAGACAAAAACGGATCGAGGGCTTCCTGCCCGGGAACGCCGTACTCGGGATTGGAGCCGCCGTCGTAGGTCAGATAGCTGCCCCGGCCCAAAGGGACGACGTAGTTCGACGCCGACTCCAGCACCCTCTCAAACGGAGCCGTCCCTCCGCTGGGGGTCACGACCGCGGTTTCCTGCTCCTCCACCGAGACGTTCTCCAGATACACACTCGAATCGGCCAGGTACACCGTGACCACGTACTCCCCGGCCGGCAAGACGAGCTCGGGCTGGGTGGACTCCACCGGGTCCACTCCAGCCCACACATCAGCCAGCGGGGCATAGCTGAGATGGTCAAAACCGGCGGCGCCGGCATCGACCGAAACCCGCCCCTGCCCAGCCGGGTACGACACCTGCGGCGACACCGGCGGCGATACCGGAGGGGGGACCTCACACCCAGACACCACAAACACGGCCACAGCCGCAAACACCGCGACCGGCGCCTTCCAGCCCGGCATTTCAAAGAACCTTCGCCACATGCTTATACTCCTCATGCGGATCTCCTTCCTTGGCAATGCGGCCATCATCCCATGAGGCGTCGGACGAACTGGCTCGCTGATCGTCATGCCGGGGAGCCTGTTCGCCCGACGGGGCGACGGCCCACAGCCACCGGTACTGACCGCAAGCGGGCGTACACAAACCTGGGCGCGGCGTCGGTTGGCCGGTAGCAGCAGCCGGGGCATTGCCCAAACTGGTGGTGGGCGAGACCCTTAGTCGCGTAAGCGGGCAACTGTTCAGCCGTTCACGTCCTTGTAGATGATGGTGTAGAGGGCGGGTCTCAGGCCGAGGCCGGGATCGGATGTGTCTTGGATGGTTTTCTTGGCGTTTTTCTTGCAAGTGTCGTGGGTGGTGGCGGACAGGTCGCAGGTTACCAGCAGGTAGTAGTTGTCGAGGTCGTGGAAGTCTTTGACCTCGATCTTGTAGCCATTGACGTTGATCGGCAGGTACTTCTGTGAGGCGTCTAAGTTCATGTATTGGACGCCGATCCAGTCGGAGGTGTTGCTGTCCTCGGATTGCTTGTCGTAGTAGTGGGCGGTGTCGGGGCTGTTCGAGTAGAGCACGGCGTAGACGGGATTCGAGTCGCCGTCCTCCACGAAGACCGTCTTGGTGTAGCTGGCGAAGCCGGGCATCGAGAAGGTGAAGGTGTGCTCTCCGGGGGTGACCTTGACATTCCTGAGGAGGCCTTCCGTTATGCGCGGCTCTATCACCTGCCCGTCGAGTGTGACTGTGGCTTTCGCCGGGGCGTAGGCAAGGATTGCCTCTGCCGTTTCGGCGACGGACGGCGTCGATGACGGCGAAGTCTCGGTCGGTGTCGGCACCGGTTCGGGGACTGTTTGGGGTGCTGCGAACCGCCAGACGAGGAGGCCCGCCACTACGGCGACGATAATCGCCAAGCCCAGCAGCAACAGCCCCCTTCCCCGGCTGTGGCGGCTGTCAGTATGTGCGCTCATCTGCGCTCCTTCCCCTCGTTTCCCCGGTAATCATTTCTTGACCAGGCGGAACACCCGGTACTGCTTGTTCCACTCGGTCCAGTTCACCGACCCGCCGTACCAGGGCATCTGATCGCCCATCGCGGCTTGGGCTTTCTTGCCGCCACCGATGTAGATGTAGGTGTGACCTTTGTCTAGGTCATATCTACGGACGATGAAGACATCGCCTGGTTCCAGGTTTTTGATGTTTCTCTTATGTGTGATCTCTTGCCATTTGCTGCTCTTCTCGAGGTAGCTTATCTGTGTGTCTGTGCCGCTGACGGGATACTTGGGGTCTGCGCCGCTGGCGCGGATCACGGTCGCGACGAAGTTGCCGCAGTCCCCTCCGTAGTTCAAAGTCTTGTTGCTGCCGACGGTCCCGTACTTCTTGCGCGCGGCCACATAGCTTGGCGGATAGCCTGGAGGCTCACAGACCCCCTTGCGACCCTTGGAATTGCATCCCTTCCGTGCCCTGGCACGGGTGTCTTCCG
>JAIRXX010000306.1 GCA_031268065.1 Propionibacteriaceae bacterium | reverse complement strand
GCCCATCAGCCCGGCGATGTTCGGGCGCACCACTTCAGTCCCGGTGAGCAATTCAAACGCCCGCAGCACCGCGTCGTTGAGGAAGGTGCCGCCTTGGACGACGACCAAGGCGCCGAGTTCGCTGGCGTCGTGCAGCTTGATCACCTTGTAGAGGGCGTTGCGCACCACCGCGTAAGACAGGCCAGCGGAGATGTCGGCCACCCCGGCGCCCTCCTTCTGCGCCTGTTTGACCGAGGAATTCATGAATACCGTGCAGCGGCTGCCCAGGTCCACCGGCGACTGGGCCGAGATGGCCGCGTCCGCGAAAGACTGGATATCTTGGCCCATCGTCTGGGCGAAGGTCTGCAGGAAGGAGCCGCAGCCCGACGAGCAGGCTTCGTTCACCGCTATCGAATCGATGGCCTGGTTGCGGATGCGCAGGTATTTCATGTCCTGGCCGCCGATGTCGATCACCGAGGTGACGCCGGGGGAGAGCCGTTGCGCGGCGCGGTAGTGGGCCATCGTCTCTATTTCGCCGTCATCGGCCCGCAACGCCGTCTGGACGAGTCCTTCGCCGTAGCCGGTGACGCAGGCGCGGGCGAGGACCGCCGTCTTGGGCATCAGGGCATAGATGTCGCGCATTATCTCCACCCCCGCTTTCACCGGATCGCCCCGGTTGGAGTCGTAATGGGAGTAGCGCAATTCGCCCTCGGCGTCGATCAGCACCGCCTTGATCGTCGTAGACCCGGCGTCGATGCCGAGAAACAGATCGCCAATGGCCCCTGACAAGGGCTTTTGCAAGATTTGGAACTGCCGGTGGCGGAGCTGGAAGGCTTCGTACTCCGCTGGGTCGGCGAACAGCGGGCGCATCCGGGAGGAGACCAGCGAGAGCTGGGTTGCTTGGGTCAGCCGTTGGACCAATTTCCGCGCCGAACTCGGCTCGCCGCCAGCCAGCAGCGCCGCGCCCAGCGCCACGTACAGGTGCGCGTCTTCCGGGGTGGTGAACGAGGTCGCCTGGGCCTCCAGGGCGCGTTGGTAGGCCGCGCGAAGTTGGGGCAGGAAATGCAGCGGGCCGCCCAGGAAGACGATATTGCCCCGGATGGGGTGCCCGCAGGCCAGCCCGGCAATGGTCTGGGTGGACACCGCCTGGAACACCGATGCGGCCAGATCGGTGTGGGCGGCGCCTTGGTTGATCAGCGGCTGCAGATCGCTCTTGGCGAATACGCCGCAGCGCGAGGCGATCGGGTGAAGGTGGGTGTAGCGCGACGCCAATTCGTCCAGGCCCTGGGCGTCGGTTTGCAGCAAGGTGGCCATCTGGTCGATGAAGGCGCCGGTGCCACCGGCGCAGGTGCCGTTCATCCGCTGTTCGGGAACCGGCTTCAGATAGGTGATCTTCGCGTCTTCGCCGCCCAATTCGATGACCACATCGGTGTCAGGCAGAAAACGCTGGATGGATTCGGTTCCGGCGATCACTTCCTGGACGAAGGTCACGCCCATCAACTCAGCGACATGCACGCCGCCCGAACCGGTGACCGCGCAGCGGAAGCGCTGTCCGGGAAACCGCCTGCCGACCTCGGCCAGCAGCTTTCCCAATTCGCCGCGAACGCTGGCCTGGTGGCGGCGGTAATCGGAGAAAACCACCCGCTCGCCATCGAGCACGACAGCCTTGACCGTCGTGGACCCGATGTCCATGCCAAGCGCCAGTTCGCCCATAAATCGCCTCCCCGAACCCTAGTGGGCAGACTATCATCCCAGCCGAAACACTTCGGATAACCAAATCTGCCCACCCGTAGGCTGGCCAGCGCCACAACCCCGCTCCAACGCCCCCAACCCAGTTGTCCGATAATGTGCATTATGTCAACTAAGGATTATTGGGCGCACTTCCCCATTCGCCACCGCTCAGCTTTGCGGCAGCCCGACTGTCCGCGCCAGGACGTCGGGGAGAAGGTGGAATTCAGATTAATCAGATTCGGCTATCGCCTGATCGGTGTTGCCGATGTGGGCCAAGGGCTAATAGTGGAATAACGTGGTTGGTATCCTTGTTTTCGTTCAATGAGGAGGCGAAGTGGCTGAGGACAACCGCGGGGAACAGCCCGAGGAAGAACGCAAGCGGCGCAAGGGGTTCTTCATCCCGCTGCTGATAACGCTGTCGGTGCTGCTGATGCTGGGGGCAATCGGGATGTGGGGTTACAGCCAGATTTTCCCGCCCCAAGAAAATGCCCAACGCGATATAGAGGGCAACTGGGTGGTGCCCGAAGACCCCGAGGAGTGGACTCCCGAGATCATCGCCGAGATGGACCCGGAGCCGGAAATCTCGGGCAAACGCTTCCGAGTGCCCGCCGTCGGATTGGACGCCCCGCTGGGGGCGATGAACGCGGTGAAGAATGTCATCAATCCCCCCGGCTTCCGCAGCGTTTTCTGGATTAGGAATATGGGTGTCAGCCTCGACCGCGCCGACCAAGGTACGGTCTATATGGCCGCCCATTCCCTGCGCAACGGCGGAGTCGGCCCCGGCAACTACCTGATCGATGTCGAGAACGCAAGGGGAAAGGTGCCAATCGGCGCTGAAATGTACGCTGACAACGTTAAATACCGCGTCACCGAAGTGATCTCAGTGCCCAAGACGAAGTTGGACGAGAAAGTCGAAGTCTGGGACGCCACTGTGCCGGGGCGGATTGTGGTGGTCACCTGCCTGCAGCGGCCCAACAATGGCCGGTCAGTGAACAATATCGTGGTGGTCGGGGTGCTGGACGCGCTCTACGGGCAGTGAGCCAAGAACCGCAACCGATCCCCCATCCTGGCCTGCTGCGCGGCCTCCTGGTTTTTCGGACTCCTGGTTTCGCGGCTAAAGATTGACCATCTGGCCGGAAATCCCCTCAGCGGCCTCTTTCAGCGCCTCGGACAGGCTCGGATGCGCGTGGATATTGCGGCCAACCTCGTCAGTGGTCAAATCCCACAGCTGCGCCAAAGTCAATTCGGGCAGCAGTTCTGAGACTTCCGGCCCGACCATGTGCGCACCCAAAATCTCGTTGTACTGCGCGTCGGCGACGATCTTCACGAATCCGACCGGCTCCCCCAAGCCCCAGGCTTTCCCATTGGCCGAGAAGGGGAATTTAGCCACCTTTACGTTGTAGCCGCGCTCTTTCGCCTGCTCCTCGGTGTAGCCGAAAGAGCCGACCTGCGGCTGGCAATAGGTCGCCCTCGGGATCATGTCGTAGTCGATGGGCATGGTCTCGATCCCGGCGATGGCCTCGGCGGCCACCACTGCTTGCGCCTCGGCGGTGTGCGCCAGCATCAATTTCATGGTTACGTCGCCAATGGCGTAAATCCCGGGCACATTCGTCCGCATCCGCTCGTCAATGGCTATCGCGCCCCGCTTCGTCAACTCAACCCCGGTGTTCTCCAAGCCGTAGCCCTGGGTGCGCGGGGCGAATCCCAGCGACTGCAAGACCTGCTCGGCCTCCAGCACCCTTTGCTCTCCCCCGGCGGATGGGCTGACGGTGACGCGCACTCCAGCCTCGAATTCTTCGATGCGATCCACCTTGGTGGCGGTCAAGACCTCCACCCCGAGCCGCTGGTAAGCCTTGGCGAGTTCGGCTGACACCTCCGGGTCCTCGTTGGGAACCATGCGGTCCAGATATTCCACCAGGGTGACCTGCACCTGGTAATTCGCCAAGACGTAGGCGAATTCGGTGCCGATGGCCCCAGCGCCGCAGATGATGGCCGACTTAGGCAGTTTGGCGGAAAGTATCTGCTGCTCGTAGGTGTGTACCCTGTCGCTGACCTGGGTGTCGGGCAGCATCTTCGCAGTGGCCCCGACTGCGATGACGCAGTTGTCGAAAGTCAGCGTCTCAACGCCGGAGTCGGTCTCAACCCGGAGCGTCTTACCGTCTGCAAAGCTGCCGGGGCCGTTGTATTCGGTGATTTTGTTCTTTCGCATCAAGAAGTGGACGCCCTTGACCATCCGCTCGGAAACCACCCTGCTGCGGGCGAATGCCGCAGTGTAGTCAAAGCTGACCTCGCCATTGATCCCGTAGAGGTCGGCTTGCTGGTTGAAAACCTGTGCCAGCTCCGCGTTGCGCAACAGCGATTTCGTCGGAATGCAGCCGACGTTCAAGCAGACGCCGCCCCACCACTTCTTCTCGATGATCGCCGTCTTCAGCCCCAATTGCGCGGCCCGGATCGCCGCAACGTATCCGCCAGGTCCGGCGCCCAGCACAACGACGTCAAAGTGTAAGCTCATGGCTTCAACTGTAGAACATGCCAGCTGCCAAGTCCGCGACCCGTCCCAAGGGTTCGGCAAACAATTCCCCAAACCATTCATTTCATCTCGCATGTGATATATAGTGTCTGTATGGCTGAACTACTCCCTCTTGCTATCGGTGCGCTGATCCGGGACGCCCGCAAACAGCGGAACCTGACCCAAGCCGAATTGGCAAGACTGCTTAACACCAGCCAGTCTGCCATCGGGAGAATCGAGTCCGGCGGCCAAAACCTCAGCCTGGAAATGATCAACCGCATCGCCTCCGCCCTGGAGGCGCCGCTGCTGCACCCCGCGAAAGAGGTGGGCACCCCCGGCTTCCGGATCGTCGGGCCGACCCGGCTGCAAGGGTCCATAGCCGTGCGCTCCTCCAAGAACGCCGCCGTGGCACTGCTCTGCGCCAGCCTGCTCAACTATGGCCGCACTGTGCTGCGCGGAGTGGCCCAAATCGAAGAAGTGAACCGCCTGCTTGAAGTCCTGTCCAGCATCGGCGTCAAAATCACTTGGTCGCCAGACAAATCCGAATTGGAATTGATCCGCCCGGAAACCTTGGACTTGGACTCGATCAATGTCAAGGCAGCCCAGCGCACCCGCTCGATCATCATGTTCCTCGGCCCACTGCTCCACTGCGAACAATCCTTCAAACTCCCCTACGCCGGCGGATGCGAACTCGGCGTGCGCACCGTTGGCCCGCATTTGCACGCCCTGCGCCAATATGGCCTGTCGGTCCGCCCCTCCGACAACTTCTACCGCGCCCAAGTCACCCCGCAATCCGATCCCCAGGTGAAAGTCACCCTGATCGAGCGCGGCGACACTGTGACCGAGAATGTGCTGATGGCCGCCGCGCTGCACCCTGGCGAGACGATAATCCGCAATGCCTCCAGCAATTACATGGTCCAGGATTTGTGTTTCTTCCTCGAAGAACTCGGCGTGCGAATCGACGGCATCGGCACCACCACGCTGCGGGTCAACGGGGTGCGCGAGATACGTTCGGACATCCGTTTCGCGCCCTCGGAAGACCCGATTGAGGCGATGAGCCTGATCACCGCCGCGATAGTGACCAATTCCGAGTTGACCGTGCGCCGCGCCCCGATTGAATTCCTGGAAATCGAATTGGCCGTGCTCGCCGAGATGGGGCTGCGCTATCAGCTCAGCGATGAGTACTTCGCGGAGAATTCGCGCACCAGGTTGGTCGATCTGACGGTCTACCCCTCGAAATTGCGCCACGCCCAAGACAAGATTCACCCGCTCCCCTTCCCCGGCCTCAATATCGACAATCTGCCCTTTTTCGCGCTCATCGCGGCGATGGCAGAGGGCAACACCCTCATCCACGACTGGGTTTATGAGAATCGGGCCATCCACTTGGTGGACTTGAAGAAATTCGGGGCCGACATCCAACTGCTCGATCCGCACCGCATATCGGTGAACGGGCCGACAGCCTGGCGCTCCCAGGCAATCGTGTGTCCCAGCGCGTTGCGTCCAGCGGTGTGCATGCTGCTGGCGGCGC
>JAIRXX010000291.1 GCA_031268065.1 Propionibacteriaceae bacterium | reverse complement strand
CCACAAGATTTCAGCCACTCGCCTGGAATTATCGCTGTCAAGGCTCCCTGTAGGCTCGTCCGCCAAAAACACTCTCGGTTCTTGGGCGACTGCCGCCACAATGGCCGTACCCACTGGTTCCCCCCACCACACCCTGAAATAAGAGAGGGCAACTTCAAAGCGATCATCGCTCCAGTGAGACTCACCGACAGCACCATTGCTGCAACTACACGAATAACCTTATCCATATTCCCTGCCTTCCATTAGGGGCCTGCTGGAAGGGGGAGGGGGGAGCTTAGTTAGCTACCACCCTGAAGCAAGCTTTATTTGTGATGACAAGCTACCAAGAGGCTACCTCATGCCGCAAATCTGCGACTAGGCGATAGTCCGTTGCTACGCGCCCGACGCGGCGCCCAGCTCTTGCAGGGCTTGGGCGGGGTCGATCAGGGTGGGCGGGGCGTCGAAGGCGTCCAGGCTCGGGGCCACTTCCAGGTCTTCCAGCAGCCTGGCCATGTCGTCGCCGTGGCCGATGAGGCTTCCGGCTAGGCCGAGCAGCCTGGGGGGGAAGTTGACCAGGCGCGGGGCACGTCCCATGCCCTGGGCGAGCCGCAGGACCAGCTCGGCGGTGGAGACCGGCCTCGGGTCGCCCATCAGCACCGGCAACGCGCCCAAGTGGCGCGAAGTCACCGCGGCTTTGACCCATTCGACCAGGTTGTCCGCGGCAAGCATCGTACGGCGGTTGCGCACCGAGCCGAGCGGGAGCGGGATGCCGCGCCGGATCAGGGCGATTATGCGCCGGATATTCCCCTTGGCGCCGACTCCGTAGATCACCGGCGCCCGCAACACCACCGCTTCCATCGCGGAGCCGTTGGCGACTTCGGCCAGCGCCCGCTCCGCTTCCAGCTTGGATAGGCCGTAGGGCGTGCGCGGATCGGGAATGTCGGACCCCTGGTAGGGCTGGCCACGGGTCTGTTCGCCGTTCACCTTGATGGTGCTCATGAAGACGAACCTCGACACGCCGACATCCGCCGCCTGCTCGGCAAGCGCCCTGGTGCCGAGCGCGTTGACCTGGCGGTGGGCGGCCAACGGGTCGGCGGATTCATCCCGCATCACATGGACCCGCGCGGCCAAGTGGAGCACCACGTCCACCCCTTCCAGCGCCTCGCGCCAATCGGTGTCCGGGCCGATGTCGGGGACGAGCACCTCGCCGTCCGCCCAAGGCGCCGAGCCAGGGCGGCGCACTGCGGCCACAACCTCGCCCTCCGCAGCCAATGCCCCGATGACCTTGCTTCCCACGAAGCCGCTGGCCCCAGTCACCAATATCCGCATCCGTCGCCCTCCCTGTCTTGGTGTGTCCTGTCGTCTAACCCATATCCCGGCACTGGCCCACTGCGGGTACGCCGGGCGCATCGGTTGCGCCGCGCATCCCCACCACGCCTAGTTCCCCCTGGCACGCTCACCTAGCCAACTGCCCGCTATCGGCGGGGCCGCTTTGCCAGCGCCAGACACAGCAATTCATAGCTCGCCGCGCAAACGGCCACCGCGATCCACCCCGCCAACGGCAGTTGGAAATGCCAGCAGGCGATAGCCGCGCTCACCGCCAGCAGGCTCGCCGCCGTGGCGATCAGCGTGCCGGACAGATGGGACGAACGGGCGGCAGTGAGCAATTGGTAGGCGTGTTCCCGATGGGCTTGGGTCAGCTTTGCCCCGTGCAGCGTCCGGCGTGCCAGCGTGGTCAGCACATCGGTCGCGTAGACGGCTATCGGCGCGATCCCCACCAGCAGCCATCCGGTTGCCTGCCACATCCAACAGCCCAGACCCCAGCCCAGCCCGCCGAGCAGATAGCTGCCGACATCGCCCAGGAACATCTTGGCCTTCGGGAAATTCCAGGGCAGAAAACCGGCGAAAGCCCCAAAGGCGACTGCTCCCAGCCCAGCCAGGGCGTAATCCCCTGCCAGCACGCCGACGATCAACGCGCTCCCGCCGAGGATCACGCCTTGATAGCTCGATATGCCATTGATTCCGTCCATGAAATTTGCCGCGTTGACCACGAAGACCGCCGCCAGCCCCATTACCGCCGCAGACCACAACGGCCAGCCGAGTCCCGCCGCCAGCCCGAAGCCCGCCGCCAGCCCGATGCCAAATTGCCCCCCCAGCCGAAAGTACACCGACAGGTGCCGCAGGTCCTCGGTGAAGCCCAGCACCGCGAAGCCCAGCGCCGCGAGCACTATCCACCAGCCGGGCCAGCTGTCCCGCCAGCCCGCCAGCCAGGCCAGCGCCAAGGTGAGAGCCGGGGCCAGCCCGCCGCCGCGCAAAGTTGCCGTTGTGTGCGAAGAGCGGGCGTTGGGCACGTCGTACAGGTCCAGCCTGCGCAGCACCGGCTGGACAACCGCCGGGAGCAACACGCCCAGCGCCAGCGCCAAGATCAGCAGCAGCCTAAAGTCCATGCCAGGCTCATCCGCCGCTCACCTGGGCCATCCAGGCGTCGAAGTCAAGCTCGTCGGGAGACAGCGCCTCCACACGGGAGTGCGAAATCTTCTTGTGCTCGGTGACCTCGGCGGACTCTAAGCTGCTCACCAATTGCTCGTGCAGCTTCTCGCCTTCCCGCAGCCCAACAATGTCGATGTCGATCTTCTTCCCGGACATCTCGATCATCCGCTTGGCTATGTCGAGGATCAGCACCGGCTCGCCCATGTCGAGGATCAGCGCCTCGCCGGGCTTTCCGATGGCCCCGGCCTGCAGCACCAACTGGCAGGCCTCCGGGATGCTCATGAAGTAGCGGGTCACCTCAGGATGGGTCAGCTGGATCGGCCCGCCATCTTCAATCATCAGCGCGAAGAGCGTTGACATCGACCCGCGCGAACCGAGGACGTTCCCGAAACGCACCGAGATGTAGTGGCGGTCAGTCTTGCGGGCCATATAGGCGGTCAATTTTTCAGCGAACAGTTTTGAATACCCCAGCACCGAAGTGGGATCGGCGGCTTTGTCGGTGGAGATGTTGACGAAGGTGGTCACCTGGGCGGCGTCGGCGGCGTTCAGCACATTCAAAGTGCCGATCACATTGGTCTTCCAGGCTTCGGCGGGATATTGCTGCAGCATCGGCAGGTGTTTCAACGCGGCGGCATGGAAAACCACGTCTGGGGAGCGCTGGAGGAAAATTTCCTTGATCGCCTCGGCGTCTCTGATATCGGCCAGGACCACTTCTGGGGTGTTCAGCAGGCCGTGTCCCTTTATCCGGTATTGGGCAGCTTGCAGGTTGGTCTCGTCCCGGTCCAGCATGATCAGCTCGGCGGGGTTGAAACGATGCACTTGGTGGCACAATTCGATGCCGATCGACCCGCCAGCCCCAGTGATCAGCACCCGTTTGCCGGTGAGATAGCCGCCGACGGCGGCCAGGTTCGTGTCCACTGGCTGCCGCCCGATCAGGTCGTCCAGCGAGAGGGCGCGCAGGTTGAAAGTCGTCTGCGCCGGGCTGCCGAGCATCTTCTCAATGGTCGGCACCACCCGCACGTCCAAACCGAGCCGCTTGGCCTCGTCCGCCACCCGGCGCAGCAGCTTCGCGTCTGCGTAGGAGATCGCCACGATCAACACCTTGGCCCTGGTCCGCCTCGCCACCTGGGCGAGGTCGGAGAAGGTGCCCTCGACGTTCACCTTCCTGATCCGGGCGTGGCGCTTGTTCGGGTCGTCGTCGAGCAGTGCCACCGGTTCGTACGGCGACATGACGTCGGTGGAGAGCTGGCGGACGATCTCCGACCCGGCGTAACCAGCCCCGTAGACGATGGCCGGGACGCTCTTGACCTTGTTCCTGGCATTCGATTCAATCAGCAACCGGGTCATGTAGCGCACGCCCAGCATCAGCAGCAGCGCCATCGGCAGCGCGATGAGCATCAGGGTGCGCGGGATTCCCAGCCTGATGTAGAAAAAGAGCACGAAAAGCTCTTCAATCCCGCAATTCAGCAAAGCGGTGATCCCGACGGCGACAACCTCTTCAAATGAGCCGTAGTGGTAGCGGTGCTGGTAGAGCCGCATCGGCATCGAGCAGAGGAATTGGACCAGGGCGATCACGCCGATCAGCATCGCAATGCTGGTCACGTTCAGCCGTTGCACGTCGAATTCAAAACGCAGCACGCCTGCGACGATTACGGCGACAGCCCAGGAGGCGATATCAAACAGATATTGCCGCATGGACCTAAAAGCCAGTGTCTGCCTGGAACTGGTAGAAGGGCGCGGCAAAGACGAGCGCTCAGCTGCCTGCGATGCACTGTTTCCGGAACTCATCTGGCGAAATACTCCCTGAGGGCGGTGCGGCGATCCGGGTGAAACTATATCGCCTTTGGCTGGCAACCTGTTGTATTGACTCGGGGCGCGCAGGTTGAAAGTCGTCTGCGCCGG
>JAIRXX010000289.1 GCA_031268065.1 Propionibacteriaceae bacterium | reverse complement strand
GCCCTAGCCTCCTGCGAACCGCGCACTGCGCTGCTGGACGAGTTGCGAGCCGACGCCGAGGCGCGTAACCAATCGAAATGACGATCCGGCCGGAACCGGCCAGAAAGGGACAGTGATGGTCAACAACCCATTCCCGTGGAGGAATCTGCTGGAAGGCCAAGTGTCCAGGCTCTGCGTCCACGACCTTTCCAGCGGTGAAACCAGAGTGGTCTACGAAACCACCCTGGGCGCGGCTGAAGCGCCCAACTGGACTTCAGACGGCAACTGGCTGGTGTTCAACCTCAACGGCGAACTGTACCGCGTCCAGGTGGCGGGAGGGGATACCACCAAGATCAAAAGCGGATTGGAACTGGCCAACAATGACCACCTGCTCGACCCAGACGGCTTCCATGTGTACACATCCCAAAACGACGGCCACATCTACCGCGTCCCGCTGGACGGCGGGGAGCCGACACGGGTGACCAGTGAGGATGACGGCCTGGTGGCTCGTTACCTGCACGGGGTCTCCCCCGACGGGACGTTCCTGGCCCACGTCGGCGGGCCGGAACTGGCGACCCTGGCACCCTACAACATCTACAAGCTGAACCTGCAAACCGGCGAGACCACGCAGCTCACCCACACGGTGAAACGCCACGACGGTGCCGAGTTCAGCCCTGACGGGCAGTGGATCTATTTCAACTCTGAACGCAACTCCACCATCATCGGCCACTGCCAACTGTTCCGGATGCGCACCGACGGCACCAGTGTGGAGCAGCTCACCTTCGACGAGCGGGTCAACTGGTTCCCCCACATCTCCCCTGACGAGAGACACCTGGCCTACCTGTCGTTCGAGCCTGGAACCAACGGGCACCCGGCCAACGTGCCCGCCCAGATCGTCATCACCGACGACCTGCTCGCCGCCCACCCGATCACCCGCATCGATGTCTTCGGAGGGCAGGGCACCATCAACGTCCCCTCCTGGTCGCCAGACTCTACCCAGTTCGCCTTCGCCGACTATCCGGTGCTGGCGGCAGACAAACCACCTGTACTCTGAGAAACCCCTGTCAACGAGCTTCTCAACGGATGGGTTTATACATCCAGCTGCGGCGATGGATAGGAAAAGCCCAGCAGGCCTATCGCTGTCTCACACATAGGGCTTCGCTCAGGTGAGCTATGCGTTTTTTGAGATTCCCTCTGCCTGGATAAGCGCCTAGGTTCCTCGACCAGAGGGCGACGCGGCCTTCCCTGGCAAAAGGATCCGACATGAATCAACCAGTCATAGTGGCATATGGGCGCAGCCCAGTCACCCGAGGTATCAAGGGGTCTTTGGCCCGAGTCCATCCGGTCGACTTCGGCGCCGAAGTGCTATCGGCAGTTGTGGCCAAGACTCCAGCGCTGGATCCGGCGTTGATCGACGACGTGATCGTGGGCTGCGCGCTCCCCGAGGCGGCTTTGGGTCTGAATCCGGCCCGCAATATCGTCCTGCGCTCCGGCCTGCCTGAAGCAGTCAGCGGCCTCACCGTCAACCGTTTCTGTTCCTCTGGCCTGCAAGCGGTGGCAGCTGCCGCCGCGTTGATTCGAGCAGGCATGGCTGACGTGATCGTGGCTGGAGGGTTGGAGCACATGTCCACCGAGGTGCTATCAGACAAACCGGGCTTTCAGAATCCGGAGCTGCTGGCCCACACCCAAGCCTATGTGTCGATGGGCGAAACCGCTGAGAACGTCGCCAGAGCGTGGGGCATCACCCGCCAAGCTATGGAAGAGATGGCGGTCCAATCGCACGCCCGTGCCGCGAAAGCCCAAGCCAACGGGGCTTTCGACGCGCAGATCACCGGCGTGCATGGCGTGGTCGATGGCAAACGCGCCGTTGTCACCCAGGATGAATGCATCCGTATGGGTACCACTGCGGAAACGCTCGCCACCCTGCCGCCTGCCTTTGGCGAAGGCGGCCTGGTCACCGCCGGAACATCTTCCCCACGCTCAGACGGCGCGGCTTTCCTCACCATGATGTCGGCTGCAAAAGCAGAGAAGCTGGGATTGAATGCGTTGGCGGAGTTGACCGGCTTCGCCGTGGCGGGAGTCGATCCGGCGCTGATGGGCATCGGCCCGGTGGCGGCAATCCCGAAACTGCTCGCCCAGACTGGCCAGAAGCTGTCCGACTTCGATGTGATCGAACTCAACGAAGCCTTCGCCGCACAGGCCCTAGCCGTGCTGCGGGATTTGGGGCTGGGCTACTCAGACGTCAACGCCCAGGGCGGGGCTATCGCCTTGGGCCACCCGCTGGGCGCCACCGGCGCGGTGCTCTCCATAAAGGCCATCGAGCAACTTCACGCCCAAGGCGGCGGCCAGGCCATGATCACCATGTGCGTCGGAGGCGGCATGGGCGCGGCTGGAGCGATCAGGACTATCTAGGCCACCGCCGAAGATTGATGCGCGAAGCGCAATTCCCCATCCAAAATCGCACAAGTAGCCTCAAGACAACTTAACAACCAAGCGCGATGCCGAACAGAAATCGGCATCGCGGCCCGGCAAAACAACCCTCTCAACCAGAAAGAAGCCCCGCTCATGACCAACACCAGCTTCGTCAAATGGCCAACCTTCGAGCAGATCCAAGATATGTTCGCAGAGCAGTTCATCATCACCCGCCGCGACGACGGCGTAGTCACCGTCCGAATGCATTGCAACAACGGCCCGTTCATCTGGTCGATGGAGATGCACGACGCGATTGGCAAGATGTGGCGAATGCTCGGCACCGACCGCGACACCGAAATGATCATCTTCACCGGCACTGACGACGTATGGGTGACCGATTTCGAGAAAGAGTCCTGGCTTGCCGAGACTCTCGATCCGGCTGGAACCCGCTACGAGCACATGTTCATTGACGGACGCCGTATGCTCATCGCCCAAATCCACGACGTGGAAGTACCCACCCTGGGTGTGCTCTCCGGCTCTGGCGGGCACTCTGAACTGGCGCTGATGTGCGACTTCGCCATCGCCGCCGACGACCTGAAAATCCTCGATCCGCACGTTCTGGTCGGCAATGTGCCCGGCGACGGAATCCACTCCTGTTTCATGCGGCTGATGCCGCCCAGGATGGCTGCCTGGTATCTGATGACCGGCGACATCATGACCTCCGAACAGCTCCTCCAATATGGCCTGGTCAGCGAGATCGTCCCACGGGAGAAGCTGATGGATCGCGCCTACGAGATCGCAGACCTGCTCATGGCCCAGCCTCGGGTGATGCGCCGGCTGTCCACCCAAATCGTCCGTCGGCCCTGGAAGCAGCAGATCGTAGACGACCTCGATATGGCCTTCGGCACCGAAATGTTCGCCATGTTCAGCGACAACCAGGCGCATTCCTTCATGCCGTCGATGAACGAGTATCTGGGCCTGAAGCCCAACTACTTGGGCAACGTCGACCTGCCTGCCGGTGAAACACGGGAGTCTATGCAGGCCAAGCTCCGGGCTCGCCTGGAAGCTGAGGCCGCCGACAGCACCGCACGCTGAGCGAAAGCCGCTGCCATGAACCGCTCATTTGGACGTGCGTTGGCGAAAAAGCCGACGGACGACGGCGACAAAATTTCGCGTCGTCGCGGCGTCACGTTCTTTCCACACCACCAGGCACCAGTCACAGTGAGCCTCGGGATGGTCAATCTCGGATACGGCGATTTCGCCAGCACTGGCCTGGGATCGCACGGTGGCGAGCGGCATTATGGAAACGGAGCGGCCCAAGGTGACTTCGAGCATGGCGGAGCGCGAGTTGGGCGCCTCATGGAAACTCCCGCTTCCGCCAAGCTCGCGGACCGTCAGCCACAGCTGTCGGGTCAGCGGCGGCGCGGCCTGAGCCGGAACCACGATGTTCTGGGCGGCAAGCTCGGCCAACGTCACTTTAGGCCCCAAGGGGTTTGGCAGTTTCGGGCCGGAAACGGCGACGAGCCGGTCTTGGCCCAGCTTCAAGACATCGATGTGCTCATCACTGGGCACCAGGAAGTCCAACGTGAGCGCAACGTCGTAGACCCCCTCCACCACCGCGTCAGTCAATTGGGTCAGCGGCAGGTCATCGACGATTACCCGCACCTCGGGGTATTCGCCGCTGTACACCTCCACCAATTCGACCAGCTGACTGCGGAAATCGCTGACGGTGGCGATCGCCAAGACGCCTTCCCGGCCCTCCCGCACCGATGCCAGGCAGCGCAAGATCGTCTCGTAATGGGTGAGCAGCAACGGGCCGCGCTCAAACAGAATCTGTCCGGCTGCGGTAAGCGCCACGTTGCGGGTGTCGCGGCGCAGCAGCTTCACCCCCAGTTCCGCCTCCAAAGTGGCGATCTGCCGACTGAGCGCGGACTGGCTAATGAAGAAATGGCTGGCGGCGCGGGAGAAGTTGCGGTCCAGCGCCACCTGCTGAAAATAGCGCAACGCCATCAAGTCCATAGTCTGTCCCTATCCCTATCCTCGCGGTCACCATATCGCATGGCCAGCGGGAGGCAAAAGACGGCTTTCCACTCCCCCAACATATCGCCGAGGCCCAGATCATGAGACGAATCCTCACCATAAACTGCGGCTCGACCTCCACCAAGGTGGCCTACTTCGAGGACCGCGTGATGGTCGCCAAGCAGACGCTGGACGTTCCGTTGTCCGACCTGCGCACCATGCCGAAAGTATTGGACCAATTGGAATACCGCCGCCGCCAGGTCACCGATTTTCTCGATTCCCAGCAAGTGGACGTGGCGAAGCTGGACATGATCGTCGCCCGCGCCGGTTGTATCCCGCATGTGCCGAACGGCGGGGCATGGGAAGTCAACGAATTGATGATCGCAACGCTGAAATACGCGCCCGCCGCCCAGCACGCAGCCACGTTGTCCTGCCTGATCGGCGTCGAGTTGGCAGCGGGGCTGAAGATCCCGGTGGTCATTTACGATCCGACCGCCGTGGACTGCGTTGATCCAGTGGCCAAGGTCACCGGCGTCCCCCAGATCGTCAACATGCCGGTCTTCCATCTGCTCAATCCGCGCATGGTGGCGATGGAATACGCGGCGACCCATAAAAAGCGCTACGCGGAGCTAAACCTGATCACCGCCCATCTCGGCGGCGGCATCACGCTGGCTTTCCACGACCACGGACGGGTGGCCGACTGGGTTTACGACGACGAGGGGCCAATCTCCCCGCAACGCGCCGGGGCTGTTCCCACCCGTTATCTGACCGACTTCTGCTACCAGTCCGGCAAAAGCCATCACGAGATGCGGGTGTATCTGGCCAGCCAGAGCGGGCTGGCCGCGTACTTCGGCACCCAAGATGCCCGCGACATAGAACGGCTGATCGACGACGGCGACGAGCAGGCCGAGTTGGTCTATCGGGCGATGGCCCTGGGAGTCGCCAAAGCCATCGGCGCTCTGGCCACGGTGCGGGCGGGGAATGTCGACGCGATCATCCTCACCGGAGGGCTGGCCCATTCCACCATGCTGACCGGCTGGATCAGCGAAGCCGTGTCTTTCATCGCCACAGTAGCGGTCATCCCCGGCGAAAGGGAGATGGAAGCGTTGGCGGCTGGAGGTATGCGGGTACTGGACGGAACCGAACCCATCCAGCCCTACACCGTCCTTCCCCCTGGCTACGCCAGCCTCGCGGAAATCTACGCCCGGCCCAGCTTCTTGGCTTGACCAACACCCACCAGAACTGAAGGAGTTCGCAATGTCGCTTGAGAACAAAGTCATCCTCACCTGCGCCTTGACCGGCGCCATCACACCCAAGTCAGTCAACGAACACATCCCGATGACTCCCGAAGAGATCGCCCAAGACGCCTACGACTGCTGGCAGGCGGGGGCGAGCGTCGTCCACCTGCATATGCGCGACGACGAGGGCTTGGGCACTATGGACGCCGCCCGTTTCGTCAAGACCATCGAGCTGCTCAAGGCCCACCCGGACTGCGATGTGGTGATCAACCTGACCACCGGTGGGGACTCCCGCGCCACCGACGAAGAGCGTTACGCCCATCTGCCGCTGATCTTGCCCGAAATCGGCTCCTACGACGCCGGTTCCTTCAACTGGATGCCCGACGGGGTATTCGTCAACAGCCCGAAGTTCTTGGAAACCCTGGGGGCGGTTGAGCGTGAGCTGAACATCAAACCGGAGTTGGAGATTTTCGACCTGGGCCATATCGGAATCACCGAATACTACGCCCGCAAGGGCATTCTGGACACCCCGCTGCACTATCAGTTCGTATTGGGCGTGCCCGGAGGCCTGGACACTTCAATCGACACCCTGCTGTTCTTGAAGAACCGCATCCAGCCCGGATCGACCTGGGGGGCTTTCGGGATTGGCCGCGCCCACCTGCCGATCATGTACGCCACTCTCGCTATGGGCGGGCATGTCCGGGTCGGCCTGGAGGACAACGTTTATTACTCCCAGGGCCGCAAGGCCACCAATGTGCAGTTGGTCGAGCGCGCGGTGCGGGTTATCGGCGAATTTGGCAAAGAAGTCGCCACCCCGGATGAGGCCCGCGAAATCCTCGGCACTGCCAACATCGGCCTGGCAAGGTAGGCGCGATGTTGCGGACCTTCGACGATGTCTCCCGACTGGCCCTGGCTGGCGGGCGGCGGCGCTGCGCCGTTCCAGGGGCGGCGGACGCCCACGCCCTTGAAGCGGTATTCGCCGCAGCAGATGCCGGTTTTGTCGAACCGGTCCTCTTGGGTGTGGCCGACGAAATCCGCGCCGCTTTGTCGGCAGCTGGGCTAGCTGGAAGGCCAGGGCGCATCGTTGACGTTCTGGCTGAACGCAATCCCGCCGAAGTGGCAGTCCAATTGGTGCGCTCCGGGCAAGCAGACTTCATCTTGAAAGGGCAGCTGCAAACCAGAGACCTGCTCAAACCTATCCTCAACAAGGAGGTTGGACTCAACGACCAGGGTTTCATCACCCACTTCGGCCTGATGCAAATCGCCGGTTACCACAAGCTGCTTGCCATGTCTGATGCGGCGGTCATCCCCTACCCAGACCTCGCAGCGAAGCGGCAGATCGTCTTGGCCTGCGTCGCCGCACTGGCTGCACTGGGCAATCCAGAACCCGTAGTCGCCGCGCTCTGTGCGGTGGAGGTGGTCAATCCGAAGATGCCGGAGACGCTGGAGGCGGCCGAATTGGCCCGGCTCAGCGCTGCGGGCGCCTTCGGCCCGGCCAGGGTCATCGGCCCGATCAGCTATGACCTGGCCACCAGCGCCGAATCGGCCCGGATCAAGGGATACCAGGTAGCGGGCGCCGGGAATGCAGACCTGCTGTTGGTCCCGCAAATGGTCACCGGCAACATAATGTCCAAAATTTGGAACGCCGATCCGCGCAATTCGCTGGCCGGCTGCCTGATCGGCGCCCGCGTACCAGTCGGCCTTACCTCGCGCAGCGCCAGCGCCGCCGAAAAGCTGAATTCGATCATCCTGTGCTGCGCGCTCAGTCCCAAACCACCCACAGACTCATAAGAGGTAAACATGCCTGAAATCTACGTCGCCAGCGCCGTCCGCACCGCAATCGGGTCTTTCGGCGGCTCGCTCAAGTCGATCCCGGCGCCTGAGCTGGGCGCCATCGTCATCAAAGAAGCTCTGGCCAGAGCTGGGCTAGGCCCCGAAGCCGTTGACGAAGTGATGCTCGGCTGTGTGCTCACCGCCGGGCTTGGCCAGAATGTGGCCCGGCAGGCCGCGCTCAAGGCCGGGTTGCCTGAAACCGTCCCCGCCTACACCGTTGGCATGGTCTGCGGCTCCGGGCTGAAGGCGCTGATCGAAGCCTGCCGCACCATCGCGGCGCAAGACGCCGACGTCATCGTGGCTGGCGGTGCTGAGAATATGTCAGCCTCGCCCTACGCCCTGCCGTCAGCCCGCTGGGGTGCCCGAATGTTCAATAGCCAGTTTGTGGACACTATGGTCAACGACGGCCTCTGGGACGCCTTCAACGGCTACCACATGGGCGTCACCGCTGAGAATATCTGCGAACGCTACCAACTGACCCGCGAAGAGCTGGACGAGTTCGCCCTGGCCAGCCAGCGCAAGACTGCGGCAGCCCAGTCCAGCGGTAGATTCGCCGCTGAGATAGTTCCGGTTCCGGTCAAGGTGAAGCGGAACACCGTCATCTTTGACACCGACGAATTCCCCCGCAGCGACACCACCGCCGCAACTCTGGCCAAGCTAAGCCCCGCCTTCCAGCCAACCGGTGGTCGGGTCACCGCCGGTAATGCTTCCGGTGTCAACGACGGCGCTGCCGCCATCGTGCTCTGCTCGGCGGAGGCGGTGCGGCGGCACGGACTCAAGCCGATTGCCAAAGTGGTTTCTTGGGGGCAAGGCGGGGTGGACCCGAAGGTGATGGGGCTTGGCCCGGTGCCAGCCACCCGAAACGCGCTGGCCAAAGCCGGTCTGGGGTTGGAATCCATTGACCTGATCGAGGCGAACGAAGCCTTCGCCGCGCAATCGATGGCTGTCGCCAGGGAACTGGGATTCGACATGGGCAAAGTCAACGTCAACGGCGGGGCTATCGCCCTCGGCCATCCGATCAGCGCTTCTGGGGCGCGAATCGCGGTGACGCTGCTACATGAGCTTGCCAAGCGGCCAGCTGCGCGGACTGGCCTGGCCACCTTGTGCATCGGCGGCGGCATGGGCGTCGCCGCGATCTTTGAAAAAGTGTGCGGAACACTGTGATGCCAGAAATAATTACCGCAGCAGCGGCGGCGGCGTTGATCCCGGACGGGGCCACTTTGATGCTGGGCGGGTTCATGGGGTGTGGCAACGCGCACCGGGTCATCGACGCCTTGGCCCGCAGCGGCAAGGGAAACTTCACCGTCATCTCCAACGACGCATCCATGCCAGGAGGCCCCACCGGGGAAGAGTTCTACGGCACCGCCAAGCTGATCCACAACCGCCAGGTGGGGAAGCTGATCGCCACCCACGTCGGCTTGAACCCCGAGGTGGCTACCCAAACCAACGCCGGGGAATTGGAACTTGTCTTGCTGCCACAAGGCTCTTTCGCGGAGATGATCCGGGCTGGAGGGGCCGGTCTGGGCGGGGTCATCACCCCGACCGGAGTGGGTACCCTGGTGGAGGACAACCCTTTCGTGGAACGCAAGATTGCCATTGACCACCGCGACTACCTGGTGATGAAACCGCTGCAGGCCGATGTTGCCCTGATCGCCGGATACTACGTCGACCGGTGCGGCAACGTTTGGTACAAGGGCACGATGCGCAACTTTAGCTCGCTGATGGCCACCGCCGCCGACACCGTCATCGCCGAGGCCGTACACATCGTCGAAATCGGCGACATCTTGCCGGAGAACGTGGTCACACCGGGAATCTTTGTCAACTACTTGGTGGATGGGGGTATTGGCTAATGGACAAGTCGCAAATCAAAGAATTCATCGCCGCACGGGTGGCCCGGGAGTTGAGCCACGGCGACGTGGTGAATCTCGGCATCGGCCTGCCCACGCTGATCCCCAAATTCCTCCCCGCTGGCATCAAGGTCTTCCTACAGGCCGAGAATGGAATCATCGGGGCCGGTGTGGTCAATGACGACACCCGCGATCAGTTGCATATCGTTGACGCTGGCGGCCAGCCCGCAATAGCCGCGCCTGGCGGCAGCTACATCGATTCCGCCACTTCTTTCGGCTTGATTCGCGGCGGCCATGTGGATGTAACCGTGCTGGGCGCGTTGCAGGTGGATGCCGGGGGAAATCTTTCCAATTGGATCATTCCCGGCAAGATGGTGCCCGGAATGGGCGGGGCGATGGATCTGGTGGTCGGCGCGAGGAAAGTAATCGTCGCTATGGAACACACCCAGAAGGGCAACCCGAAGATCTTGCGGCGCTGCACACTCCCACTCACCGCCGCACACGGCGTCGATCTGATCGTCACCGAAATGGGTGTCATCGCAGTCACCGAGCAGGGCTTGGAGCTGCGGGAGATCAACCCGGAATTCAGTTTGGACGATATCAAAGCCGCCACTGCGGCACCGCTGAAAGTCACCCCGGCGCTGGTGTCGATGCGCTAGCCACGCCAATCGGCCATCGCCCCCGCATGATTGGGATCGATGGCCGATTTGCCACGCTGGCGGTCAGTACAGCGAGGTGCCGTGATCGACGTAGAGAATCTGGCCGGTAATGGCCTTCGCCGCTTCTGAGGCGAAAAACAAGATGGCTTCGGCCTGGTCGCACACGTCTGCGGTCGGAAGCCCCACATCGATGTGCCGCGCGGTGAGAGCGGCAAATTCCTGGTCGAAAGTGGCAACGGCCTCGGGAGCATTGAGCGGCGTTGGCGTCGGTCCCGGCGCAACTGCGTTGATCCGAATGGCCGTGGCGCTGTATTGCAGGGCTGTGTTCTTGGTCATCGCGTTCACCGCCGCTTTGGCCGCGCTATATGCGACGCCCGCAACGCCCCCGGCGCCAATCGAGGAAATATTTATGATCGAGCCGCTGCCAGCCCTCTCCATCTGCGCTAGGGCGTACTTCATCATGTAGTACACCGAATATTGATCGGTCCGCACCACATGGTCGTACCACTCTTCGTCGCAGAAAGTGATCCGGCGGTGTTTGTCCGCTATTCCAGCGTTGTTAACCAGCACATCGATGCGGCCATGCCGTGCGACTACCCCGTCCACCAACCGTCGGCAGTCGGCCGGCTGGGTGACGTCTGCCTCCACTGCGCTGATCACCCCACCTTGAGCGGTGATCTCCGCCACGGTGGCCCGGTTCTCCCCGGCACGGCGGGCAGCGATCACCACTGTCGCCCCCTCGCGGGCGAATAGTTCTGCGGTTGCCCGCCCGATGCCGGAGTTGCCTCCGGTCACGATGGCAATTTTGTTGTCAAGCCTGCCCATGATTGGTTCCTTTCGGTGGGTATTCGGGAATGACGCCGCCACCACCGGCGGCTGCGATGGCAGCAGTGTTCAGGTTGTCCGCAGCCAGCGTCTCCGGGTCCGGTTTGGTATTGGTGAACCAGAAGAGCACGATGGCGAGCAAGCCAATGCCGATGAGGATGGTGTAGGGACCGGCGTAATCCGGGTGGGCCGGATCAGGCCCGCCGAAGCGCTGCAGACCGAAAGCGAGAATGGCGGTGGCCATTGAGCGCACCAAACCTTGGATGGGTTGCACCACCGCGTTGGCGCTGACGAAAGCGCTGCGTGGGAACTTGTCGGCCACGATAGATACCGCCAGATTGGTGGCGCCGCCGAAGGAGAATCCGAGCATTACCAGGGAAATCCACAAAGTGACCGGGTTCAGTGAGAAGTAGGCGTTGATGGAGATGGCGACAATCCACCAGGCGCAGTAGACAATAGCCGCCGCCTTGCGTGGCACCCGCTGCCCGAGCCAACCCCAAACGAATGCCCCGGGCACGCCGATGAATGCGGCGATGGACAAGTTCAACACCGCCTGGTTCTGGTCGATGCCAACCGACATCTGCCTGGGCACCATTTGCGACATTACGCCCACCACCATGATGTAGACGCAGCCGGTACCCAACGCCATCAGCCAGATGTCTTTCATCTTCAGCAGTTGCCAGGTGGTGTAAACCGGCTTGAAGTTGGCCGCCGCCGCCCGGCTGGCCGCCGCCTCTTCGACGGTCATCGGCTCGTTGTCCGGGGTGTGGCCGACTTCTTCGGGCAGGTTCCGCACGGTGAGCGCCACTTGGATCATCAGCACGAACATGATTGCGGACATGCCCCAAAATCCGTGTTCTGGATGCTTTGGACCGGCCAGCGAAATGAACCAGCTCAGCAACGGGACATAGATCCCGGTGGACATGGTCTGCCCCATCGTGACGAACCCGAGCGCGGCAGAGCACTTCTTCGGGAACCACATGTTCACCAGGGTCATGCCGCCCACGTAGCCGTAGCCGGTGCCGAAGAAGCAAACCGCGAAATACGCTGCGAAGAAGCCGGTGACCGTGGAGCCGACAGTGCCCAACATGCCGAAAGCCACTCCGCACAGGGCCAGCGAGATCACAATGATCCGTTTTGAACCCCAGCGTTCCACCGCTTTGGCCAGCACGTATGAGCCGAGCACCCCGCCGAAGCTGGCCGGGGTGGCCCAGTAAAGCAGTGTGTTGTTGTCGATGCCGTAGGCCTGGCTGAGTGTGGGGGTGATGATATTCAACCCATGTGACACCGAACCGGCGGCTATGCAAATCAACAGGCCTTCGGTGGCGATGACGGACCAACCTCTGCCGCCAAAGTTGAAGATTCGTCGTGACATCGTTGTCTCCCTCGCGTCCGGCGGCTAAGTCAACTCTGCTGTGGGCTGGAAAAGCCCACTTCAGCCGCCAAGGTCTCAGCAGAGGGTTTCGTGTCGGTCAACAAGAACAACACCACGCCAACCACGCCAACCGCAATCAGGATGGTGTAAGGACCGGCGTAGTCTGGATTGGCCGGGTCAGGCCCGCCGAAGTGCTGCAGGCCGAACGCCAAGATCGACGTGGCGGCGGAGCGGACGATGCCCTGCAAAGGTTGCACCACGGCATTCGCGCCGATGAAGGCAGAGCGAGGAAACTTGTCCGCGACCAGGGAGGTGGCCAGGTTGGTGGCGCCTCCGAAGGAGAAGCCCAACATCACCAAAGAGATCCACAAAGTGACCGGATTGAGGCTGAAATAGGCGTTGATTGCAATAGAGGCGATCCACCAACAGCTATAGATGATGATGGTGGTTTTCGAGGACAATTTCTGGCCCAACCAGCCCCAGATGAATGCCCCTGGCACGCCGATGAAGGCGGCTATGGACAGGTTCAACACCGCCTGCGGCTGCTCGATGCCGATGGACATTTGCCGGGGCACCATCTGCGACATTACGCCCACCAACATGATGTAGACGCAGCCGGTGCCGATGGCCATCAGCCAGATGTCTTTCATCTTGAGGAATTGCCAGGTGGTGTAAACCGGCTTGAAGTTGGCCGCCGCCGCCCGGCTGGCCGCAACTTCGGCGGGAGTCATCGGTTCGTTGTCCGGGGTGCTTCCCGCTTCTTCGGGCAGGTTCTTGACCGCTATCGCCACTACCCCCATCAGGGCGAACATGATCACGGCCATCCCCCAGAAGCCCCACTCCGGATGCTCCGGGCCAGCCAAGCTGATGAACCAAGCCAAGAGCGGAACGTAGATACCGGTGGACATGGTCTGCCCCATAGTCACAAACCCCAGCGCGGTGTTCTTCTTCTTTGGGAACCACATGTTGACCAGCGTCAACCCGCCCACATAGCCGTAGCCGGTGCCAAAAAAGTTGACGATAAAGTAGGCGACGAAGAAGCCCTCCACGGTTGACCCGAGGGTTCCCAGCAGGCCGAAAGCCAGCCCGCAAACCGCCAACGACACCATGATGTTGAGTTTCGAGCCATATTTCTCGGTGGTCTTGGCCAACACATAGGCTCCCAAGACACCGCCGAAGGTGGCGGGAGTGGCCCAATACAGCAGCAAGTTGTTGTCGATGCCGTAACGGGCGCTCAGGGTCGGGGTGATGATATTGAGGCCGTGGGAAACCGACCCTGCTGCCACGCAGATGAGCAGCCCTTCGATGATGATGACCATCCAACCCCGGTGGCCGAAGTTGAGCCATTTCTTCCCGCTGGGGGGAACTGCTGTTTTAGCTGAACTCACGCTCATAGTTATCCTGCTCCGCTGCTTTGTGTTCGGATGTGGCCCGGCGATGGTTGTCGGTCCCGACCACTTCACCCAGCAGTCAACAGGCTTTTTAGCGCATAGGGAATGCCTATTCGCGCATAGGTCGCCGACAGCTGCCCAAGCGGGAAAAGCGGGAATCGCGCTGCCAACAGCGCAGGGACACGACACCCCGGCAACGCGCCACTGGCGCGTTGCCGGGGTGTCGTGGGGGGAGTCCAGCTAGCGGGCGGAACGGATGGGTTTGATGCATACAGCTGCGGCGATGGACAGGACTATGCCGGTGATGAACACCGCCCAATATGAACCGCTGACAGTCAAGATAAAGCCGACCAAGCCCGGTGCGAGCAGGGCGCCGATGGTGTTGGCGAGGTTGGCGAAGCCGAGGTCACGGCCACCATCCTGCTTGCTGGGCAGAACGTCCACCACC
>JAIRXX010000176.1 GCA_031268065.1 Propionibacteriaceae bacterium | reverse complement strand
CTTCGCAAACCATTCCGCCAGTTGGGGTGAGCAGCAAACCCAGGAGATACAACAGCGTCGATTTCCCACTCCCGGAAGGGCCGGTGATCGCCGTCATGGCGCCTTGCCCGAAGCGCGCGGACAGCTCGGAGATGACCTGCGGCATGCTCCGCCGGTAGCCGAAAGACAATTCCCTAATCTCCAACGCCATCAGCCGCCGCCGAACACCAAGATCTTGTCCCCGACGTCAACGCCTTCCACCACGGCAAGGCCCCCATAGCTGGCGACAACGTTGACCGGGACCGTTTCGCCGTCCGCCCCGAGCACGGTCGCTTGGGCAGACGGCTCGGTGCGCAACGCGGAGACCGGCACCACCGGCCCGGATGTCAAAGGGACTTCCACCACCGTGACAGACAAGGTGGAGACCCGGCCCAATGGCAGCGCGTTTCCGCAATCCGCCCCGCAGACCGGGCCGCCAGAAGGCGACAACACCGGGATGTGGGTCAGCAAGCCGTCCCCGTCAACCCACGGCGTGCCGAACTGGCCCTCCCAAGCATCGTCACCAAGGCTGACAGTGACCGCCCCCGTCCGTGGAATCATCGCGGCAAGCTCAGCAGAGACTTCGAACTCGGTCACCGCGTCCCCGGCAACCCCTTCCACAAGGGGCGCGCCGGCGTCAACCATCATGCCCACACCCACCCCTGCGGCGATGCTCGCCCGCGCGGGCAGCTTGGTGAAGAACACATCCCCGAACCGGACCACCCCATCGGCTGCGAAACCGGCCTTTTTCTGCCACGCCAAAACCGCCCGGCGGGTGGTGGCGCCGAATTTCCCATCAGGCTCCACCGGGTAGCCTGCCTTAGCCAGGAAACCCTGCAACTGGCGCACGTCGGCCCCGCTCACCCCCAAAGCCAGGTCACGCGACGCGGGCACCTTCCCGTCCATCGCGACGACTGGGCGCAAGCCGATAGACAGAATCTGCGACCCCGCAGTCAAAGCGCCGTCCGACGGCAGGTCAACAGAAGTGACGACCCCGCCGGCCGCCGCCCAAACCAACGGCACCTGCGGCCAAGACCCCTTGGCCTCATAACGCAAAACATGTTCCACCGAGCCTTGGACCACCTCGTAAACCACCGGCTGTGCGGCGGCAGGTTCTTTTTCCTCAGAGGCGAAGCCCCTGCCCGCCAACACCCCGACCAAACCGACCAACAACGCGAACGCACACCATAACAAGGTCGGCACAGCCCGCGCCGGGTTCCCCGCCATCAATCCGGCCATTTCTCCGTGGTGCGCGGGCAAGCCGCCAACGCGCCGTTGTAATCCTCATCCGGCAACAGGCCAATCGGATCGAATGAGCCGTACCCTTCCATCCGCCACCCGTCCAAGAACGACTGGAGCGAAGGAGGCGGGGAGGACAACTGGAAACCAGCCGCTTCCAAACACCGGTACTGGCCCAGACGCCAGCCATACAACTCGGTCATGCTTTCCTCGGTTTCAGGCGGGGAATAAAACTCGCCCACCTCGGCGTCGCAGGCGTCCAACACCTCGTACACCCGATCCCAGCCAACCCCCTCAGACGACACCCCGAAATTCGGGTCGTCGTCAGCGTTGCCCAGGGACGTCACCAACCCATATCGCTCAACGCAAGCCCGCCGCGCATCGTTGTCTTCCTGCAAAGTGCCAGTGAATAATCCCGTCCCCCCCGAGGTCGCAGGCACGCTGGCATCAGGAGGCACACCAGGCTGGTCGACACCTCCAGGAATGACGGAACAAGAACTCAAAAGAAAGACAAGCGCCACCGCCGTCCATGTGAGCCGTTTCACCACAACAACATCACCTTTCATGCCCATAGGCTACCAGTTGGTCCTCCAAGCCCCACCGCCGCTAATCTCCGAAACATGAGAGATCTTTGCGCAAGGAAACCTTGCCCTGCTGCAAGAAGTTTTAGGATCGGGCATCATAAAAAGCCCGCGCAGGTCGGCGTCAGCCAGCGATTTCCAAAGCAGCGGTGGACGCTCGGACCACTAATTCGGTGGCCAATTCGAGCCGTTGCCGCTGCGGGTCCAGCGGCTCGGTGATGACCCGAGCGGCTGTTTCGGCCATATCCCGGATCGGCTGGCGGACGGTGGTCAGCGGCGGCCAGGACAGGCTGGCAATGGGCAGGTCATCGAAGCCCACCACGGAGAGGTCTTCGGGAATGCGCAGGCCGAGTTCCCCG
The DNA here is from genome assembly GCA_031268065.1 of Propionibacteriaceae bacterium. Lineage (GTDB taxonomy): Bacteria > Actinomycetota > Actinomycetes > Propionibacteriales > Propionibacteriaceae > Propionicimonas. The sequence goes on along the minus strand of JAIRXX010000176.1, from coordinate 5,245 downwards.
GCAGCTTGGTAGACCCCGAGCGCCTGCAGGTCGGCGCCGGCGAAGATGGCGGTGGGGCGGGTGGGGAGGCGGAGCATTTCAGCCGCGATGGAGCGCCCCTCCTCGGGGTGGAAATCGCCCCAGCGCAGAAATTCGGGACGGCAGGTCAACCCGGCCATCTCCAAGGCGGAGCGGAAGCCGGACATCCGGGCTTGCGAGCAGAGTTGGTCCTCTGGGCCGTTTATCATGGCTATTTCCCGATGGCCCAGCGACAGCAGGTGCTGGGTGGCCGCCAACCCGCCAGCCCAATTCTGCGCACCGACGTAGGCGATGTCGGGATCGGGCTTTCCAGCCGGGTCTACAACGACAAAAGGTATCGAACGGTTGCGCAATTGCCGCTTGTCGGCGGCGGATACGGAGGAGAAGAGCAGGATTACGCCGATCGGGTGGCGCTGCACAACGCCGTCCGCCCAGCCGTGTTCGGGGGAGTGGAGGTCATGCGACCGGGTGAGCAGGATGCTGCAGCCCAGCTCGCGGGCGACTTTATCGACACCCTGCAACACTTCGAGCAGCCATTCGGTGCCCAGCTCGTAGAAGACTATTTCGATGGTCTTGGCGACATTGGGTGTGTTGCGCGGGGAATACCCGTGTTTCTCCAAACGTTCCTCCACCGCGCGGCGGGTCGCCATCGACACCCCGCTGCGTCCGTTCAGGACTTTCGAGACAGTGGAGACTGATACGCGGGCGTCCTTGGCGACAGTTTCCAAAGTGACGCGCCGAGCGGTAGTACGGTAGGGCCTGGCCACGCCACGAGCATACCCGAGTATTCGCCAGGCCAACTCAGTGACGCAGCGCGATTAGCGACAATACGGCGTCTGCGCGCCTGCCAGCGCCAGGTCAGTTCAATTCGCGCAATCCGACGATCTCGGCAGCGGCGGGGGAGGAGGAAATCTCGGCGCCACCGGCGTTGATCGCCGCCATCACTTCCAGGACATGCAGCGCCAATTCCCCGCTGGCCCGGTGCGGGCGCCCAGCTTTGATTGATTCGGCCAAGTCGAGCAGGCCGAGTCCGCGCCCGCCGCCGATGAATCCGGCGCTCGGCTGCACTGGTTCCCACTTCCGTTCGGCTTCCTGGGCGGCGGTGACCACCCCGCTGGCGTCATAGAGCAGCGGAACGCCGTCGAACCAGTTCGGATCGGGCACCCGCAGGCTGCCAGCGGTGCCGTAGACCTCGAAGAACGGCTCATTGTTGTGGCCCCAGGTCTCGAAGCTGAGCGTCACCGAGGTGACCGCGCCGCCCTCGTGCTCCAATATCGCCGCAGCTGCGGTGGGTACGCTCACCGGCACCGGCTTTCCGGCGGCTGGCCCAGCCCCGAAAACCCGCTCCCGGCGCACCGGGATAACGCTCGACTGCACCCGGCGCACCGGACCGAGCAATTGCACCAGGGCGGTCAGATAATACGGACCCATGTCCAAGACCGGTCCGCCGCCGGGCTGGTAGTAGAAGCCCGGATTGGGATGCCACAATTCCGGGCCTGCCGAACCCCAGAGCGCCGTCGCGGCGAACGGCTCCCCGATGCGTCCGCCGCGCACCAAGTCGATGGAGGTCTGCACGCCGGTGCCCAGGAAGGTGTCCGGCGCGGAGGCAACGCGAACTCCGGCAGCTTCCGCGCGGGCAAGGATGTCCAAGCCGGAAGGAACGTCGAGGGCGAGCGGCTTCTCCGCGCAGACATGCTTTCCGGCGGCGATTATCTGGGCGTCCACCTCGGCGTGCGCCGCTGGGACGGTCAGATTCAGCACGATCTCGATCCGCTCGTCGGCTAGCAGCTGCTCCACCGTCATCGCGGCAGTCCCGCGAGCCGCCGCGACCTGTCCGGCCCGTTCCAAGTCCAGATCAGCCACCGCCACGACTTTGAGACCGCTGGTCTTCGCAAAGGTGTCGAAATACTGCCGGGAGATAACTCCAGTGCCAATGATGCCGATGCCGGTAGCCATCGTTCGCCCTCCTAAGTCTGGTCAAAGCTATGCGCTGCACAAGCTTATGCCCAATGTCCGGCCTTCAGCCCGACAACCTCGATTCGGACGGCCCGTGGATTGGGCGGGTATGCGTCCAAGACCCGCTGCCTAGGGTGCGTGCTGCCAGTTCGCATATCGGTGCCAGGACGGTTATGGTCCTTGCCGTCGATGCCGCAGTGCGAAGGACAGTAGCCGGATTTCAAGCATCCAGAGTCGCCACTAGGCATTGGAGCCGGTGCCGTCATGAGTGAAACTGCGCGACTCGCTAGGGGCCATGAACACAGTCTGCCTTGTATGGCGATGGGGTACGGGCCGATGAAGTGCCTCTTGGCTAGCTGGTATTTGTCCGCTAGCCTTGTGATGATTCACTATCTTGGGGGGAACGATTGTGAAGAGGGTCATCTCTATCTTTCTATGCGTGTCGCTGGGTGGGCTTATTTATTGCGCTCAAGGGGTTGCTGCCAATGCTGATCCGGGCGAAACGAATGTCCAAGCAGCCATTCCAGGGACAGCCACCAGCCCTAAAGTCAAATTCGAAACTCGACGCGGTGTGAATTTCCATTCCGAGAGTCTCCCATTGGCTCCGACGACTTTTTCTGTGAGCGGGGATTCGATTTATTTAGATGATCCTGTCAATGATGTGATCACCAAGTATTCTAAAGGAAAGCAAATATGGGATATTCCCGTGGCTGGGATCGGTGCCATCGATTTTCAGGTTGGCAAAGAGAAACTGATAATTCTAGGCGAAAATAACCGAATTTTTTCTACGAATGAGCATCCTGTCCGTGGCAAAAAATCTAAGCCATTCTATGAGTTTACTGTTCAAGTCGGCAATTCGCTGACACGCGCGACTTCCGCTGACGTCGCGTCGCCAATGATTGGCGCTAGTAAGTTGGTCAGTTCGGATGGTGTGAACAAGGTGTTGCTAGAAGACGGAACACAAGTTCTGCTAAGTAGGATGGCAAAATCAGTGATTGATGGGAAATCGGAAGCGTTTGACATCATAGACAACGGATTTGTAGTCATGGACTCAGATGGCTCGGTGGTGAAGACCATTATGGTTCCCAATGAGCCGATGGGAATTGAGGAAATATATCGTGGTGACGGCTATGTCTACTACTTGGCGAGCGATGGACTATTTGACGAAACTACTGGAGCTTGGACTTATACAAAATATGTTGTGAAATATGCAGCGCAAGGGGTGCAAATAGCGACGTACACTTTGCAGAATGCTGAATATTTCACCCCTAATCGCGAGGTGGTTGTGGACCGGGGCAAGGTCTATCAACTGCTTATCGCCGAAGAGCGTGTGCAAGTGCTCGAACTGAGGCCCGATGCTCCTCCAACTGCGGAACAGAGGGCGAAGGCTATGAAACCTAAAGTGGATGCCGTCGCCACGGCTATGATAGAACCAAGATATGTTCCAGGCAATGCTGCAATAAAAAGTATCCAATGATGCAAAGAATGTGAAAGCCAATGATATCTTGAACAAAAAAGGTGCTCATGTGGTAGTGGTCATGGATAGAAGGAAGGAAAATGGGAGTCGGATTTTAGTGGGTACGTGGTTGGGCGGTACTTCAAGTGAGAGCAACTAGGCGGACTGCTGGCGCAATGGCGGCGAACTTGGCTTCCCGGTTGTTGAGGCTTGCTGTTGTGTGTGTCCTCATTACGGGAGTCTTTTCCGGGTGTTCTGATTCGATATTGCGATCACCATCCCAGCCACCCCAGACACATAATCCTCTTACGCCATCAGATTCTGCTGCTCCGGTTGAGGCCACAGATGCGAGCGATATTGAAGACGATGGAGCATGGGGCATGGTGCTAGGCCTTATCGATGTTTCGAGTGACAAGAAAAAAGCGTTTAAAGAGAACGGGATAGCCCTCATCGACTCGGCGGCATGGGAGGATATGGGTAATCGACTCACCTTAATGATTGACCGTGTTGAACCGACTGGGAAAGGTGGTGAAGAACCCAGATTCACTAACAGAGAAGTTAAGCTCGAAAAATTAGAAATGAGTTTTCCGGTCATTTTGGTTGACCCGCATAATTATTTCAAGCCGATATTGGGTAAAACGTTTGCCGCTATGATCAAGGACTATTACGATACTCCTTTCTTCATCTATTCACTCGATGGAGAGCCGGTCATGTTGGTGGAAATGATGCTGCCGTGAGCGAGTCGCACGGCTCTCGGACGTTCCGGATCAAGCCATGAGTCCGGCTGCTCTCGTCAAACCTGCTGTGACCCAGTGATGCAGACAGCCCGGGTTTAGCCTCGGGTCAGCCGACGGTGTTGGGAACGGTGCGGGCGGGCGGCCTCCGCGCCTAGGCGGGCGATCTTGTGCTCCTCGTAGTCGGCGTAGTTGCCCTCGTACCAGAACCAGTTCGCCTCATCGTCGTCGGTGCCCTCCCAGGCAAGGATATGGGTCGCCACCCGGTCCAAGAACCAGCGGTCGTGGGAGATTACGACCGCGCAGCCGGGGAATTCCAGCAGCGCGTCTTCCAGGGATTGCAGCGTCTCCACGTCTAGGTCGTTGGTCGGCTCGTCTAAGAGCAGCAGATTGCCGCCGATCTTCAGGGTGAGCGCGAGATTGAGCCGGTTGCGCTCCCCGCCAGACAACACTCCCGCGAGTTTCTGCTGGTCAGGCCCCTTGAAGCCGAACGACGCCACGTAGGCCCGCGACGGCATCTCGAAGCTGGCCACTTTGATGTGGTCGAGGCCGTCCGAGACCACTTCCCAGACATTCTTGCCGGGGTCGATGCCGGAGCGGCCCTGATCGACGTAGGAGAAACTGACCGTCTCGCCGACCCTGAGCACACCGGCGTCGGGCTGCTCATCCCCGATGAGCATCTTGAACAGCGTGGTCTTGCCCACCCCGTTCGGGCCGATCACGCCAACGATGCCTGCTCGGGGCAGGATGAAGCTCAGATCATCGATCAGCACCCGCTCGCCGAAGCCTTTGCGGAGCTTCTGCGCCTCCAGCACCGTGGAGCCGAGCCGGGGGCCGGGCGGGATGTTGATCTCGGCCAAGTCGATCTGGCGGTTGCGCTCGGCCTCGGCGGCCAACTCCTCGTAGCGGGCCAGCCGGGCGCGGTTTTTGGCCTGCCGCGCTTTGGGATTGGAGCGCACCCATTCCAATTCGCGGGCCAGGATTTTCGCCCGCTTGGCGTCTTTCTTGCCCTCGATGCTGAGCCGGGAGCGTTTCGTCTCCAGATAGGTGGAGTAATTGCCCTCGTAGCCGTGCAATTGCG
>JAIRXX010000150.1 GCA_031268065.1 Propionibacteriaceae bacterium | reverse complement strand
GGAGCATTCGATATGCCAGCCTGGCCGCCCCCTTCCCCAAGGGGAGGGCCAAGACGCCGTGATCGGCTCGCCCGGCTTGTACCCCTTCCACAGCGCGAAGTCGCGCGGGTCGCGTTTCCCCTCGGCGGGCGCGTCCTCCGCTGGTTGCATCTCGTCTAGGCGCTGCCCGGACAGCGACCCGTAATCCGGCCAAGAGCGGACGTCGAAGTAGACGTCTCCCGAGCCATCTTCGGCGGCGTAGGCATGGCCGTTTTCGATGATCGCCGTGATCAGCTCGATCATCTCCGGGATATGCCCGGTCGCGCGCGGCTCATAGGTGGGCGGGGTGCAGCCCAGCGCCGCGTACGCCTTGTGCAGTTCTAGCTCGAAGTGATAGGCGAGCGCATACCAATCGGTACCCTGCTCGGCGGCTTTGTTCAGAATCTTGTCGTCTATGTCGGTGACGTTCGCCACGATCCGCACCTTGAGGCCGCAGTGGGTCAGCCAGCGGCGCAACACGTCGAAGACGACCTCTTTGCGGATATGGCCCAGATGCGGGGCGGACTGCACGGTGAGCCCGCAGTGGTAAATCGAGCACTCGCCTTCGCGCACCGGCTCGAAGGGGACTGTCTTGCGCTGGGCGCTGTCATACAAACGGAAACTCACAAGCCATGAGTTTATACGCTCCCGCCCCTAGCTGCCGTCCAGCACCGGTTGTGCCCAGATTCCATATCAGCCCCTTGTGATATTAGTTAATTGCGATATTCTTATTCAGTGACGTGGGCCGTAGTGATAGACGACAGCGTGAGCGACTGGCTGAATAGTCTGGATGGGGCGACTTATGAGGCCGTTATGGCTGCGGTGCTCGTCTTGTCGCAGGAGGGTCCATCACTGGGTCGTCCGCTGGCCGACACCGTGAAAGGGTCGTCGCGGCACAATATGAAAGAGCTTCGACCCCCGGTGCCGGGACGGCAGGCGATCCGAGTGCTGTTCATCTTCGACCCGGCGAGGACGGCGGTCTTGCTAGTTGGGGGTGACAAGGCTCGTGACTGGGTGAAGTGGTACAGGCGAAATATTCCACTTGCCGAAGCGCGTTACGAGCGACACTTGCAGGCATTGGAGACACGGAAACGTGAGGGAGGAAAATAATGATAACTCTGGATGAGCAACTGGCGCGACGCCCGATTGACCCTGCCAAGCTTGAAGCTATGGCAGCTGACCTGCGCGCCCAGGTTCGCGCCTATCGTTTGCGTGAAATCCGCCAGGCACATGCCATGACTCAAGTCGAATTGGCCAAGGAACTCAATATCGGCCAAAACCGGGTCTCCCAGATCGAACATGGCGACATTGACCACACTTACGTGGCCACCTTGCGGCGCTACGTCGAAGCTCTCGGCGGGCGGCTCAGTCTGGAGGCGTCTTTTGGGGACACCAGCTACACCATCGGTTGAAGCCTGAGGGAGCAATGAGGACGCCAATGGGCGCTCTCAGCGCTTCTTTCGCTTCGCTTTGGCGCGGAGGGCCGCTATGTCGAGGAAGCCGGGGTCTACTGCGGGCTGTTCGCCGGTGTCCCAAGGGTCGGCGGGCATCGGTTCCTCGTCCTCGGCGAAGCCTTTCGAGGGGTCGAACGGGTTGGCTGGGAGCCGCTCGTCGGCGTGCGGGGCTATCTGGGTGAGGGTCTGCCGCTCGTCGGGGAGCGAATGCAGCACGTCGCGGATATAGCCGTGGGTGGCTTCGATGAGCGGGACTTCCCTGGATTCGTGCTCTGACTGGTACCAGCGGTAGTCAAGGATCTCGTGGAAGAGCTGGGCCGCGTCGCGCTTGCCGTGCAATTCCGGCGGAATGGCGTTGACGACCGGCTGGAAGCATTCGGTCAGCCAACGGTGGGCCACCACGGCCTCATCCCCTTCTTGCTGGCCGGTGCGGTAGCTGTAGGTGGCCAGGTCGTTGAGCAGCCGTCGGGCTTGGTTCTCTTCGGTGTCTAGGCCGGTGAGGCGCAACAACCTGCGGGAATGGTGCCCGGCATCGACGACTTTGGGCTGGATGCGGATCGTAGAGCCGTCCTGGGTGGTATTCAGGTCTAGCTCGGCCACGTCGAAGCCCAATTTGTTCAGTCGGCGGACCCGGTTCTCAATGCGGTAAGTCTCCTCTCCGGAGAATTCTTCCGCGCCGGTCAGCTCTGCCCACAGGTCGCGGTAGCGCTGCATGATGCTGTCCACCAGCTTCAACGGGTGGAGCGACGGGTCCAGCATCCGCCCAGATTCCAGGTCGAGAAATTCCCCGTAGAGGTTGATGGTGGCGATAGCCAGGTCATTCTCGCGCTGGCCGGTGCTCAGCGCGTCATGCAATTCGGCGGTCTCCGCATCGACCAGATAGGCCGCGAAGGCCCCGGCGTCACGGCGGAAGAGCACATTGGACAGCGACACATCGCCCCACAGAAAGCCGATCAAGTGCAGCCGGACGAGCAGCACCACCATCGCGTCCACCAGCCTGGTGACGGTCTCCGGCCGCACCCCTTGGTCGAACAGCACCCGATAGGGCAGCGAGAATTCCAAATGCTTGGTGAGCAGCACCGGGTCGAGCGGGGCGCCGTCCTCGTCAACGCGATTGGTGACGACCGCCACCGGCTCCACCGCCGGGGCGTCCAGCCGCCGCAGGTCGGTGAGCATCCGGTATTCGTGCAGGGCCAGGTTCTCGATGACCTCCTTGGCGGCGTACACCGAAGCGCCGACTTTGATGAAACGCACCACATGCCGGGAAATACCGCGCGGCAGGGCGACCAGGTTCTCCCTCGGCCAAGTCTCAAGTGGGAGCTGCCAGGGCAGCAGAATCAACCGCGAGTCGGAGCGCGACGAGAGGAAGCGTGGCATATGTCTATTGTGACAGCAGTTCAAACGGCGGGTTGGTTGCGCCGAAGAATGCCTGTCGCTTTGGCTGGTTCTGCGTTCTTAGGTAGTCTTGGACCCACGACGAGACAAGACATTATGGCGGCATGACCGCAACGACTTAGCGAGGGGGCTGACCCGGACATTATGGGGCGCGGTCGTACAAAGGCGAAGCAGACCAAGGTCGCACGCGATCTGAAATACCGTTCTTACTCCACCGACTTCGCGTCTTTGGAGCGCGAGCTGCGCGGTGACGTTGGTGATACCGAGGCAGTCGAGCCGGAGCATGATCCCTATGCCGAGTTGGCTGATCGCTACGCCGATTGCGAGGACGACAGCCAAGGCCAACGGGCCGAATAGCCTTTGGCCGCCGCGATCACCCGTCCGCCTTCCCCCTGGTGCTAGCGCAGTCGGGCGTAGCCGGTGGCTGCTTCGGCCACCCGGTTGTTGTATTCGACGGAGGGGTTGTAGGCGCTGATCGCGGTGATCCAATTCGCTGATTTGGTGAGGTCGCCCCCAGCGGCGCACAGATAGACGGCGGCGGTCAGCGCGGCGTCATCGATGTTGTGTACGTCGGCGCTGCCGTCGAGGTTGCCGTCTTGCGCGTAGCTGGCCCAGGTGCCCGGAATGAATTGCATTGGGCCGACGGCGTGGTCCCAGGTGGTGTCCTGGTCGAGCAGGCCCTGATCGGTGTCGCGGATCAGCGCGGTGCCGTCGCCGTTCAGTGCCACACCGATGATCGCCGGGGTGGCGATGCCGTCCGCGCCGATGCGCGCCCCGTTAATCGTGCCGTGCGCCGTCTCCACCCCTCCGATGGCGGCGAGGGTGTTCCAGCCGATCCCGCAGCCGGGGTTTTCGCTGGCAATGGCGATGGCGGCTCCGGCGTAGGCGGCCATAGCCCGTTCCGGGATATTCCCGGCTTGGGCGATCCGGCTTACCCAGGCTGGGTCGGCCAGGCTGGACACCGGCGCGTCCTCGGGGTCGGTCCAGTCTGCGCTCACAACCGGGGTGGGAAGCGCGCTGGCCGAACTGGGCGTTGGGCTGGGTGTTGGGCTGGAGACCACCTCTGCCACCGCTGCGGCTGGCGGCGGAATGAGCGCTGCGGCGGCCAGCGAGACGACGCCGAGCAGCGCCAGGCAACCTGTCGCCACCGGCAGCATCCAACGGCGCCAAAGCGGCTGGGCCGGGCTGGGCGGGGATGGTTGGGCAGCGGCGTTGGCGCTGGGGGAGGCGGATTCGGGCCGGGAATCGCCAATGGTGGGCCAGTCGGCGCTGGGGTCGGTCATGGTGGCTCCTATTCTTCAAATTCTTCAAAGTGGGCGGTCTTGGGTGCGGGCAGCGGGCCGGATGGCGGCCGGCGGCGGGCTTGGGCGATCAGCCCGTTGTGGGGTGCGCAGAACCAGGCCAGCAGGAATACGGCGGTCAGCACCAATACGATGGTGCCGCCGGTGGGCAAATCCCACGACCAGGAGAGGTAGAGCCCGATCAGCGCGGAGCAGCCGCCGATCGCCGGCGCGAGCAGCATCATCAACTGCAGCCGGTCGGTGAGCAGCCGCGCGGTGGCGGCGGGTGTGATCAGCAGGGCTAGGACGAGGATATTCCCGATGGTTTGCACGCTGATCACCACGGCCAAGGTGATCAGGATGTAGAGGATCAGATCGAGCCAGAAGACTTTGACGCCCATCGCGCGGGCGGACTCCCGGTCCAGGCTGATGGTGACGAATTCTTTGTGCAGGGCGAAGAGCGCCGCAAGCACCAGCAACCCGGTCCCGGCTACGACGTATAGGTCGGAATCGGGGATGCCGGTGATGGAGCCGAAGAGGAATTGCTGCAGGCTCCCCGCGTATCCGGGAGCCTGGGAGATGACGACGATGCCGAGGGCGAAAGCGGCGACGAAGAAGACGCCGATGATTGAGTCCTCCTTCAATCTGCGGTTCTGGGAGAAAATCGCCACGAAGACCGCGGTGAGGACGCCTGCCGCCGTGCCGCCGAGGACCAGGTTGCCGGAGAGCACGAAGGCGACGGCGAGTCCGGGAAAGACGGCGTGGGCCACCGCGTCGCCGATAAAGGACATGCCGCGCAACACGACGTGGGTGCCGACGACGCCGCAGACCACGGCGGACATCACCGCGACGGCGAGGGCTTTGGGCAGAAAGGCCAGGTCTGGGTTGAGCAGGTCAGCGAGGAAGTCGAGCGGGTTCATCGGTTCACACGGCTTTCAACATGCGCAGCAGGGCCGAGCCTGGCCCGACAGCGAAGGTGGCCATCCACGGTTCAGGGTCATCCGCGAGATCGCCGGGGGTGCCGGTGGCGACGACACTGCGGTTGAGCAGCGCTATCCGGTCGCAGGAACACAGCGCGGAACCGATGTCGTGCGTGGTCAGCAGCACGGCCCTGCCCTCTTGGGCGAGGTCGGCGAAGAGCGCGGCCAAAAGCTCTTGGGTGGGCAGGTCCATGCCGGTAAACGGCTCGTCCAACAGCAGCACGGACGGGCGCAGGGCCAGTGCGCGGGCGACTAGCACCCGTTGCCGCTGCCCGCCGGAGATTTGCCCGATGGGGCGGTCAGCCAATTCGGCCATCCGCACCCGGTCCAGGGCGTCGGCGACAGCCTCCCAGTCGGCTGCGCCCAGGCGGCGCAGCGGGCCGAGCTTGCCGGTGAGGCCGGTGGCCACCGCGTTCACCACCGAGATGGGGAAGTCGAAGGCGAAGTCATGCCGCTGCGGGACGTATCCGATGGGGGTGCGGCCTGGTTTGCCTGGCTTGCCCGCTACGTGTACGCTCCCGGCGGCAGGGGGGAGCAGGCCGAGGATGGCACGCAGCAGCGTGGTCTTCCCGGCGCCGTTCGGGCCGAGCAGCCCGACCAATTCGCCGGGCTCGACGGCGAGGTCCACCCCGGTGAGCACTGGTCTGCCGCCGAGTTCGACCGAGAGGCCCCGCACGTCCAACCCCGGATCGGATACGCTCACCGCTGGTCCTCCGCGCCCAGGCCGCCTGGTTGCGGCTCGGACTTGGCGGCGTTTAAGGCCAGTGCGCGTCGTTTGGCCCTGCTGCCGCGCACGGCCACGGTGACCGCGCCTACGGCCAGCCCGGTTGCGACTAGGGCGATGGCGCCGATCAGGACCGGCACGAGCGGATCGGACCCGCTATCCGGCACCGGCTCCTGTGCCTGGGTGCTGTTCTCGGCGCCGCCAGTTTCCGGCTCGGCTGTTGCCGGGGTGTCCCAGACGGCGGCGAATGCCTCTGCCACATTGGAGTTGGTGCCGACTGCAAAGCGGATTACTTGGGTGTCGCTGACCTGGGAGCCGTCGATGAGGTCGGCGGCGGCCTCAAGGCGGACGAGGTAGACGCCGGGTTCGGTGAAGACCCAATTTGCGTGGGTGTGGGTGTTCACATCCACCCAGATCGGCTGGGCCTGGTCCAGGCGCGAATCCCAGAGCAATTGCGGCTCCCCGAACGATCCGGATTGCAGATAGGCGGTCATGATCCCCGGCCCGCGCACGCCGGTGAGCCGGAGCGTGACGCCCCGGTCGATGGCCTGCATGGTCTGCGGTTCCTGGGTGTTCCAACCCACCCACACCGCTTCGGGGTTCTGGGTCTGCGGGACGACCCAAACGTCCTGGCCGGGTTCGGCGCCGGTAAAGGCGTAGCCGGGGTCGTCTGGAACCGTGAGCCGCGCCTGGTCCAACACCCGCAGCACGGTCTCATCGGGGTAGCGCCACACGCTAACCGCGTTGGCGTCGGCGCGGGCGGCGTCATCGTGGATGAGGAACGTCCAGCGCCCGTCGACAAATTTCGGCCCCATGTCAACGTGCCCGGTCTCCAAGACACGTTCCCCGCGCACTACCTGCTGGCCTGCGGTGAGGCTCTGCTCCAGCGCCGGATCGTCCGGGTCCTCCGCGAACGCGGCCACTGGTGCCAGCAGGGCTAAGCCGAGGGCTGCGATCCCGGCGCAAAACATGCGCCTGGCTAGCCTGCGGGTCACGGGGAGTTTAGTCATCATGGTCTCCTATCGGTCCTCGGGCGGGGCTTGGCTGTGCCGGTTGCCGTGGTCATCCGCGCCCGCCGAGGCAGTCGCGGATGGATTCGGCGTTGAAGCGCATCATCTGGGTGTAGCTGGTCACCTGGGAGTCAAAAGTGTCGCCGTAGATCGGGCAGACGGCAACGCCCAGCTCGGTGGCGACTTCGGTGAGGGTGGAGGAGCGGGCGGCGAGGTTCGGCTCCAGGAATACCGCTGGCACGTCTAAAGCGCGGATCGTCTCGGTCAGTTTGCGGCGGGCCGCCAGGGATGGTTCAGTGGCCGGATTTGGACTGACAAATCCAGCGACTTGCAGATCGTAAGCCTGGGCTAAGTAGCCAAAGGCATCATGAGTGGTCACCAGGTAACGCTTGGCCGGCGGAATCTGGGCTAGGACGTCGCGGACGTAACTGTCAGTTGCCTCTAGTTCACTCAAATAGGCGGCGGCGTTGGCGTGGTATTGGCTGGCGTTGGCCGGGTCTGCGCCCACCAGGGTGTCACGAATCAATTGGACGTAGGACATGCCGTTGCGGACGTTCTGCCACAGGTGCGGGTCAATCTCACCGTGAACGTGTTTTCCTAGGACGGCCTGCGGCAGTTGGTAAATCTGGCT
>JAIRXX010000117.1 GCA_031268065.1 Propionibacteriaceae bacterium | reverse complement strand
CACTGAAGTAATAGCAGAATTAGTGCGCGCTGGAGACTCGGTAGAAATGGTCGCCGAGCTTTATGAGCTTGACGTTAGCGAAGTGCGCGCTGCCTACGAGTACGAGCAATCGCGGGCGGCCTGAGCAGATGACCCCAGTGGCGAGCAAATTGCGCTTCTACGTGGATGAGAGCGCCTTGGGGCTGGGGAAAGCCCTAACTATCGCCAGGACCGACACTATCCACTGCGGGCACATGTTGATCCCCGAATGCGAGTTAGGCATACACGACGAGGACTGGATACCGATAGTGGCGGGCAAAGGTTTGGTCGCCATCGCCCGAGATAAGAAGATACGGTCCAAACCTGTAGAAAAACAGGCGATAAAAAACTCATCGCTTAGAGGCTTCCTGATCGGCGGTAAGGAAGATATGTCCACCTGGGGATGGCTCAAGCGTTTCGTAGGCCAGTGGGATGCTATTGAGCAGGTGATCAGCGAACACCCAGAGGGGCCTTGGCTGTACTCGATCAACAAATACGGAGTATCAGAAGTGGTTCTAGACTGATCCCGCATCCTCAACGCGGCGGCAATTAAGCGTCAGCGACTACCCCACTGTTCTCTACAACGCGGGGGATGTTCGGCAAACGTATTGCCTTCCGCACCCGCCAGCGTCAAGACGAGGCGACACCTTTGAGACTGCAGTCCGGCTCAGCCCACGGCGCGGCGGACCTGGTTTTGCGACGCTAGGATGTCTTGGCCGGATTGGGTGATGCGATATCGCTGAGTCGGACTGCGCGGGCTGTCTGGCTGAGTCATCTCCAGCCAGCCAGTATCCAGCAGTGGCTGAACCCAGCGGGCAAAGCGTTCGTACTTGTTTCCCATGCCGATGGCTGAGAGCAATTCGGCGCGACTCCGGGCAACGAACGCCGCCTCAAGCAGGGACACGACCTTCGCATCTACTTGTCCCTCAGCGTCCCCTACTTGTCCCTCTACTTGTCCCTCTGAGGCGGACACTTGTCCCTCTTGGTCGAATCTGGACGGATATGGCGGCGTGCCCGCCATGAACAAATGATGCCAAGTGGGGACGACAACGCGGATGATTCCCGGCAATTCGACGATCACCGGTTCTGGCAAATCCAACTCGGCAGCCTTGGTGAAAATTCCGGGAATGCCGGTGCCCCAAGCTTCGATCAATCCCGCCTCGTGGAATACCCTCGCCAAAAGCGGATTTCTGACTTTGGAAGCACCCTCCCGCATCATCTCAATGGTCAATCCGGGCATGAGCCAGCCAGGGTTGTCCACCTCAATCCGGTCATCATAGAACGCGACTCGAATTGGACTGCGGTTGATCATCGAATAGTCGGCGTGAACCAGCGCGTTCAACACCACTTCACGCAGCATGTCCAACGGCACGCTCCATTCGTCATGCCTATGCCAGCCCTCAAACCGCGCACCCAGGAAAGCGTGCTTCTTGAGAAAAGCCTCGACAAGCCCAACCGCATCCAACAGCGGCGCGGCAACCTCTAAGCGATCATCTATATCCAACTTGGTCGCACCGCGAAAGCGGGCGCATCTCAAATAAGCGCCAAAGAACGCCGCCTCCCTATCAACGGCAAACAGGAAAGCCCCGCCATTGGTCGGGACAGCCATACCCTGCTCTGCGGTGACCAGCCCCAACACCTGTTTAGCCACGTCCACAGCACGATCAGGGAACGCGGCGGCGATGGCCGCATCGTCAAGCCCAGCTTCCGCTGCCCTGACATTGGGCAGCCCGTCATAGCTGATACTCAACGGTCTTGCCCTCCGGCGCTATCATCTTGCCGTCAGGCGACAGCGCCCTGCCGATATCAGTTCCCACACCGCCTCCATCGTGTCTGCGAGAATTCATTCATCCAATGCGAAGAGTCTAGTCGCCACGACCGACCGTCTCCGGAAACTCCGCTGAGACCCTCGCACACATTTTCAATGCGGGCCGACTAGATCGCTGAACCTATTGGCATGGGGCGTATGCCCGGCTTGCGGACTGCGCCCAGGCTCAGCGGACGGCGCGGCGGATTAGGCTTTGCGCTGTGGAGATTCTGGTTAGCTCGGTCTGGACGGGATCTACCACTCGGGCTTGGACCACGGATTCCACTTGCTCTATCAGTTTGGCCCGGATGGCGTCGGCCTGGTTGCGGGCGGTGGGACGGACCATCAGGCGGCCGAGCAGGCCGCTCAAAATCCCGATCAGCAGACCGGGTACTACCAACCACAACGGGGCGGGCACGGACAACCACGAGACGGCGGGGAACGACTGGTTGCCGAGCGCGGCGAAGAGCGGGCCAGCAAGCAGCCAGCCCAGGCCAAAGACGACCATCACCAGGCAAACGATTTTCAGCGCCCGGAAAACATTCCACCATCCCAGATCGGCCAGCAGATGAGTCTTATGGGCGGCGATGTCGGCAAGCTGGGCGATCAGCTGATTCATCTCCCGGTGCGAGGCCGTCGAGACCGCCCGTTTCCAACCGCTGGGCAGACCCTCGCCCACCTGCTCAGCGAAAGCCCGCAACGCCTCCTTCACCGTGGCCCTGCCGACGGCACCCTGGAAACTGACCGGACCCTCTTCGCCAGATAGGTCCACTTGGACTTTCTGCGAGGCTTTCACCCGGCGCAGCGGGTCTGAGGCCTGCCTGTACCGCCGGGCGACGAATGGCCAGCCGACCACCGCCTGGCCCCGCGCCAGCCACTCCTGCTCAGCCGCCGCCGTCTTTTCACCGACGCCAGCCACATCGCTCACCGCTTCGGACAAATCGGTAATTTGCCGCC
>JAIRXX010000105.1 GCA_031268065.1 Propionibacteriaceae bacterium | reverse complement strand
CCCCATCGCTTTGGCTTTTGCGATACGGTCGCGCCACTGTCCGGGGTGGATGCGGAAGTAGTGGACCGCCCCAGCGAGTATGCGAAACGGCGACCCGTCGAGCAGGAATTCGTTTCCGCTGATCTCGAAGCTGCTCATAGCTCCTCCTTGTCCGGGCGGTCTACCGGGCCGCCGACTGTCACGGATTCGAGGACGCCTCCGCTGGCACGGGTGGCCTCCAGATACAGGTCCAGGCCGTACCGCGCCTCGGACGCGGGTACGAGCAAGAGGTCGCCCCGACCGCCGCGCAGAGCGGCTCCCGCTATGCCGCCAAGCCAGACCCGCCCCAGATTCGCATTTCCAGAGAAGGCTGTGACGTGCAGACCTTCGCCCCGCATTCGGATCACCGCGTTCCCGTTGCAGAACGGGCCAAGCTCGCCAGCGGCGATATGCGCCCAGCTGGCGGCTCCGGGTCCAATCGCCACCGGGAAGGCTGCTGCCGAACGAGGGGTTGCCGCGCGGCTGGCCAGCAATTCAGGCGTAGCTTGACGTTGCACCGTCCAAGGGCCAAGTTCGGCGCCGACGAGAAGTTCCAGATTCCCGACTGGCTCACCCCACGTCCGCGTCACGGTGGCGGTCAGTTCAGCGCCCGCATCAAGCTGGCCCAGAAAAAGCGTCGGGCACAGCGGCGTCAAGCGGCCACGGGCAATGCCGTCCACCCCAACATCAATCCGGCAGGCACCCCCACTGAGATGCAGGGCGAGCGCGTCTTCGGCATCGGCTGGGAGGCGGCGGCGGTAAGTGACAGTTTGGGGGTAATTCGCGGTCATCCAACCGCCGAGGCGGCAGCTTGGCGGCGGCTGGACGCCGACGGCTGAGCTTTCGCTGGCGGCGACTTCCCAGCCTTCATCCAGCGAGATGGCCCTGGTGACGGCGACTGCTCCCGAGATTCCCCGCAGCGAACCGAGCCGAAGCGAGGGCAGGCGTCCATCGTCGAAATTGGAATGGCCCCAGATGCGGGCGGTGACCTCCAAGCCGACCGGCGAAACGACGCGCTCCCCGAATGGCAGCCAAAGGTCGCTCCCGCCGTTGGCCCGCCAATCGAGCAGCTGGTCCCCGAGCCGGACTGCGATGACGTCCGCAGCCTCCCGGAGCACCATCCCGAGCGTTCCCGCTGGAATGCCAGGGGTGCGATAGCGGCCATTGCCGTTAAAGACCCCAAAATGTTCCAGGGGAAGGGCTTCGGTTGGCCCGGCAACGGACGTCCAGCCTTGGCCGGGTTCCAGATAGCCCAATTCGACCCGTTTTACCGGCTGGGCCTTGCCTCCCGGCCAGCCAGCGGGCTGAGGTTCGGCGGACTGGAGCACCACTTCGAGCAGGCCGTTTTCTGTCTCAACACGGGCTGTGCCGCTGCTTCCGCTGATCCTGATTTGCGGACCGGCGCTCACCGCGATGTCGCCAGCGCACTGTGTGGAAATGACCGCGCCCGTGCGAATCACGACGGTTTCCGCGCGGCGGGCGGCGAAGACCAGCCGGGTGAGCCGGGGCGAAGTCTCCAACCCAACCAACTCAGCGGACGCAGCCGCCAATTCAGCCCCGACGCCTACGGGCAGCGAACCGACGAGCAGCAGCGTGCATTGCGCGGGGACGGTGACCGGCAGCGCCAAATCGCCCAACTGGACTGAAACCTCCGAAGTGGCTTCCAGCGCGGCCAGCGAGTACAGCTGCCCACCGCCATCCAGGTCGATAGCCGCTGTGGGCAGTTTCGCTCCGTCTTCCAAGGCAGGCGGGGTTCCAGGCCGCCCCGCCGCGAGCCGCACCCCGAGCGCGTCGATGACCCCGGCCAGCCTGCGGGCTTCGGCGGCGTCGGGCCGTTCCCCGCCAGCAGGGTCGATCACCCCGGCAAAGTCGTAGTCGGCGGTCATGAAGCCCAGCACGTCGCCCCAGTTGTTCACCGACGTCCCGTAGTCGAAATTCCAGCAGGAGGTTTGCAGATACGGCCCCAGCAGCTTCGCGCCGCTGGCGGCGATCCGCTTCAACGTGCGGTGCTGGCGGTTGGTTTCGGTGGCGAGCAGCGGCAGTCCGCGTTCGGCCAATGCCGCCCCCATGCGTCCGGCCAACGCCTCCACATCGGGAGAGGCGTCAGCCGGGTAGAGGTTCGCCGCCGGGAAGACGAGCGGACTGCTGGCCCTGGCGAGGTCGCCTTGTCCGGCACAGCCGATGATCGGCACCTCGATGCCGCGTTCCAGGGCCATCTTGGCCAGGGCGTCGAGGTAGCCAGGCGGGTCTTCGCAATCGAAGAAGTCCAACTCGTTCTCCACTTGCACCAGGATCACCGAGCCGCCCGCGCCGTGCTGGCGTTTGGCGAGCACCGGGATGATCTGGTCGAACCAGCGCTCCACCTCAGCCAGGTAGACCGGCTCGTTCTGGCGCAACTGCAAGCCTGGAATGAGCGGGAGCCACGCGGGCAGGCCGCCGGAGTCCCATTCGCAGCAGATGTACGGGCCGGGCCGGGCGATCACATAGAGTCCCGCCTGCGCCGCGAGGTCAAGGAACCGGCCGGCGTCGCGCCGTCCGGAAAAGTCCCATTTGCCCGGAGCGGCCTCGTGGAAATTCCAGGGGAAGTACACGTCGATAGCGTGGTAGCCGAGCGCTTTCACCGCGCGGAAGCGGTCTGCCCACTGGTCAGGATCGATGCGGAAGCCGAAGACCGATGCGCTGAGCAGCACTCGGGGCGTCTGGTCGATCAGGAGTTGGGAGTCGGCAAGGCGAACACCATTCATTTCAGCCCTGCGCTTCCGCTGACCAAGCCAGCTTCGTAGAGGTATTTCTGCCCGAAGTGGTAGACCGCGATCATCGGGATGATCAAAATCATCGCGCCAACCATGACCATATTCCACGGCGGGGTTTGCGCCCCCGAACTGGTCGCGGAGAGCACTTGGATGCCAAGGGCCAGCGGCATATTCTCGGTCGAATTGATGTAGATCAGCGGCCCGAAGAAGTAGCCCCAGTTGAAGGTGAAGGTGAAGATCGCCACCGCCACCAGGATCGGCTTCATCAGCGGCAGCACCATCCGGGAGAAGATGCCGAACTGCCCCAGCCCGTCCAGTTGCGCGGCCTCGTCCAATTCTTTGGGAATGCGGCTGATGAATTGGCGCATCAAGAATACGTTGTAGGCGTTGGCAAACAAGTTTGGCACGATAATAGGAAGCAGTGTGTCAATCCAGCCAAAGTTCCTGAAGATAATGAATTGCGGAATCAACAGCACCTCGCCGGGAATCATCATCGTGGAGAGCAACACCATGAAAAGGATATTCTTCCCCGGCGCGCGCAGCCTGGCGAAGCCGTAGGCCACGACCGCCGAGGAGAGCGTCATGAAGATACAGGAGAAAAATACGATGACGACTGAGTTCAACAGGAAGCGCCCCATCGGCAGATTCGAGGTGAAAGCGCGGACAAAATTCTCTAAATGGAATTCGCTGGGCCAGAAGGTAAAGGACAGCTTCTTGGTGGTTTGGTCGGAGGAAAGCGAAATCGAGATGATGAAGACGAACGGGGCCATCAAGATCGCGGAAACCACAGTTAGGATGGCGTAGCGCATTGCGCTGTGGGCGCTCTCTGCTGGGCGTTTGCGGACTGTGGGGCGGCTCATGAACGAACCTCCGTCTCATAGAAAACCCAGGCGTTGGAAGAGCGGATGACGACTCCGGTGAAGACCATGACAATGGCGAACAGCACCCAAGCCAGCGCCCACCTGCCACAACGCCAGCAGGATAATGGCGGGGATGACCCAATCGGAATCCAATAGCCAGGCGGGGCCTTCAATGCCGAAAAGTGCCAGGAACCCATTTATCGGCCCAGATTGCGGAGCGAGCAGCCAGCGGAAAATCATGGCGGCGGCGACCAGTGGGACGAGCGCCGGAATGTAGATCACGGTGCGGAAGAATTTTGCGCCCCGGAAAGGCTTCGCCAGCAGGTTAGCCAAGAACAGGGCGATAAGCAGCGAGAGCGGCACGGAAATGGCGGCGAAATAAAGTGTATGGCCGAGGGCTGGCCAAAATAGCGGGTCTTCGATGAAGATTTTAGCGTAGTTATCAAGGCCGATGAAATTCGGCGTCTGGAAGGAATCCCAATCGGTCAGCGACAGATAGGCGGAAGAAATCATCGGTATCGCGGTGAAGATGGTGAACCCGATGATCCAAGGCGAGATAAAAGCGTAGAAAAGCAGCGTCTCCCGACGGCGCAGTTTGCTAGGGAATCCCCCAAATCGCCCACGCTTGGCTATGGTGTCCATCACGGCCCCCCTTCAGAGATCGATTGAGTTCGGGGCCGGACGCCGCATCGGTCGCCCGGCCCCGAAAAGGGCTATTTCAGCAGGCTCTCCAGCGTGGCTTGCACTTTGTCTAGGCCATCCTTGACGGACTGCTTGTTGGTGTAGGTGTCGGCCAACCCGTCGGTAAACGCCTTTTGGATTTCATTCCACTGCGGCACGAAGGGCGGCGCATACACGTCGGCGGCGGCGGAAGTGAATGCTGAAAGGTCAACTCCAGCGGTATTCCAATCCGGCTGCTGGAAGGTCGGATCGGCGACGGCGGCGAGGTTCGAGGGCACGTCCAAGCCGCTGGTGGCGATGGGCTGCTGCCCGGCGGCGGAGGTCAGGAAAACCAAGAGCTTGGCGGCGGCCTCTTTGTTGTTGCTGGACGCCGATACTGCCAGCGCGGAAGAGAATGCCGGGACGGCGTTCACCTTGCCGTGCCACAGCGGCGCGATATCCCAGTTCAGGTCAGAGTCTTTCAGCGATGAGATATTCCAGAATCCGGTGACTTCCATCGCCAGCTTGCCCTGTACGAACAGCGGGTCAGGCTAGCCGTTGTCCAAGCCTTGGTCGGCGTAGTCGAGCGGGGACAACACCGATTTGTCGGTGAAAACCATGTCGTTGTAGAACTGCAGCGCTTCCACGTTCTCAGTGGAATTCGCCACCGGCTTGCCTTGGTCGTCCAGCACCTTGCCGCCGTTTTGGTAGAACCACGTCATGTACCACGGCCACCAGTCGCCCGCGCCGTAACCCCACTGGGTGACCTTGCCCTTGCCGTCGGCCACGGTGAGTTTCTTCGCGGCGTCGCGGAAGGCGTT
>JAIRXX010000104.1 GCA_031268065.1 Propionibacteriaceae bacterium | reverse complement strand
GTTTGCTGGTGGCCATTCGCGGCTTTGGCGGGCTGTTCTCGGTTTTCCTGTCCGGCGCGGCAGCTGACTTCCTGGGCGAAAAGAAAGTGTTGGGGATCGTAATCGCCGGACAGGCTGTCAGCGCGTTCGCCATCCCGCACCTGGAGGGTTTCGCCGCTTTGGCGGTTGGCTTTTTCCTGCTCGGTTTCTTCATCAACGGCGCCCAGCCCGTCTTCTCTTCGCTGATTGTGAGGTCGATGCCGGTTCGGGAGTGGACCCAGGTCTACGCGGCCGAGTACTGGGCGTTGAACGTCGGCTTCGCCATCACCGCCATCGGCGGCGGCTGGGTGGCGGCCTGGGATTACGCCTGGCTGTTCTATCTAGAGGCGATCCTCACCGCTGTGGCGCTGGGGCTGGTGATCTGGAAGTTGCCCCAGACTGGGGGGTCCAGGCGGCGCCGGGCCGACATCCCGCCGTCTCCCTGTGGCATTGTGCGGCGGGCTGTCCGAGTGTTGGACCGGGTGTTGGTGGCCGCCCAGGACAAGTTGGCCGTCGCGCTGATCAGCGCCACTTTCCTTTTCACGCTCTGCCTGAGCCAGATGACGGCCATGCTCCCGCTGGACATGGAGCAGGCGGGTTTCTCGCCGGACCAGTACGGCTATGTGATTTTCTGGAACGGCGCCATGCTCGGCCTTTTCCAGATTCTCACCGGCAAGGTGCTGGCCAACAGGCCGCAGATGCGGGTCTTGGTCGCAGCGGCGTTGGTCTCGGCGGTGGGCTATTCCCTGTTGGCGGTCACCGCGAACCAGCTATGGTTCGTCTTTGGCTGTGTGACGATCTGGACGTTGGGGGAGATGCTGGACGCCCCGGTGCGCAACGCCGTGGTGAGTTCGTTGGCGAAGCCTGGCTCAAGGGGACGTTATATGGGGCTGTTGTCGGCGGCGTTGACCGCTGGCTATTGCTTCGGCCCGCTCTTCGGCGGCTGGGTGCTGGAGCAATTCGGCCGCAGCGTGCTCTGGATCAGCGTAGGCCTGCTGTCAGTCCTAGCCGCCGGAATCCGCTACGCCGTCTCCACCCGAATCAAGCGCAGGCTGGCCGCCGACGGCGGAGATGCCTGAGCTGGCATCCCTGGCTGATCGTGGACGCCATCGCATCTCCCAAACTCTGTGGCAGCGTCTGCGCGGGGGTAGCGGCAGAACGAGCACGTCCGGGCGATCCCGCAACGCGCAATTGCGGACTCCGAAGCGGTCGCCTCGGCTAGCGCACTTCCTCATCCGACGTGCCGCAGACGGCTGTTTTGGGGATTCTGGCCTCGGGCAGGTTGGCAAGAAGCCAAGCAACACCGACTAATGGTTAGTTAAAATTCCGACTTTTGGTTAGATAGAACTCCGACTTTTGGTTAGGTAGAACGCATATCACCCCCGCTTCGACGCGCTGTGGGGCGCACATTGCGTTCTCCAGCTGCAATCTAGTCATGGGCCGCTGGTGTGCAGTGCCCCTTTGAGGAAGTCTGCCACCACCGAGGCGAATTCCTCGGGGCGCTCCTTTTGCGGCCAGTGGCGGCAGCCCTCCATGATGTGGAGACGGGCGTTCGGGAAGCGCGGCTGGGCGGTGATCGCGTCTTTGAGGGGGACGGCGGCATCGCGGCTACCGTGGACCAGCAGGGTGGGCAGCGCGATGTCGGGCATGTGGTCGTAAAGGCTGTTCGTGATGCCGGTCGGGGTGATCTCGGCCAGCTGGAAGGAACGGAAGGGTTCGCCGGAGCCGGGTACACGCATCGATGTCAGCACTTCGTCAACCAATTCGTCGGTGACTTTGCCCTTGTCGCCAAAGAGGTTGGCGCCGAGCGACCAACGTACTATCCAGGGGTACTTCGCCGTCCACGCGAAACCTTGGCGGTTGAGCGCTGAATTCACATACCAATGGGTAAGGCGATGAAAAGGCAGGCGGTTGGAGAGTCCCCAGGCGTCCACGGGAATGATGGCGCTGAGGAGTTGCGGTTCGTCAATTGCCGCTTTGAGCGTGATGCCGCCGCCGAGGGACAGCCCGCCCAAGACGACCTGTTCCGGACCGAGGGTCTTTATGAAGGCGCGGATGAAATCGGAATAGAACGGCAGCGAATACGGCTGGTCAACGCGGGCGCTAGCGCCGTAGCCGGGCAAATCGGGGGCGATTGCCGTATAACCGGCTTTGGCCAGCTCCGGCAAGACCGCGCGCCAGGAAAGCAGCGCCGAGTCCGCACCCGCTCCGTGGGCGAGCACAATGGTTGGGGCAGCAGCTGGAATGCCTGGTCTGATTGGCCCCGCTGTTGCCGCCTCGCAGCTGTAGTAGGTGATGGACATTCCGTTGACCATTGTGGTTTTGGTCTCAATGGCGTTTATTGTCCGTTCCCTTCTCTTCGGCAAATCTAGATTTCAATCTAAGACTACGGTAAGCCGAGGATGCTGCGGCAGATTTAGCGGACAGCCTGCGGCAAATTTATCGCTTCTGGGCTGGAACCCGTCCGCCACCTCGGTGATCAGCCCCTGCCCTTGGGTGACAAGTTGCAGGCGCTTCCACTCAACGCGCTATGGCAGGCTCCAAAGTGAGTAATGGGCGAAGCTTCGTTTGGATGGGGTGACCATACTTTCGGATGTCAGTAGTCGATTTTAGTCACTCCGGCGTCCGATACCG
>JAIRXX010000091.1 GCA_031268065.1 Propionibacteriaceae bacterium | reverse complement strand
CCACCCGCTGCTGCTGTCCCCCGGACAGTTGGGATGGGTACGCTGCCGCCTTGTCCGCGATGCCAACAAATTCCAGTAATTCACGGGCGCGTTCGAGTCGTTCCCGCTTGGGGACTTTGGCAATCTTCAGCGGATAGGCGACATTCTCCAACACCGTATGGGCGTGGAAAAGATTGAATTGTTGGAAAACCATTCCAATATCGGCCCGAAAGGCGTTGAGTTCGCGTTCGCCGAGGGCGGTCACCTCTTTGCCGTTTACGGTGATACGGCCTGTGTCGGCCTTCTCCAGGGCGTTGATCAGCCTTATCAGCGTAGATTTACCCGCTCCCGAGTAGCCGATGAACCCGAAGATTTCACCTTTGGGAATGCCCAACGTAACATCATCTACGGCGGTGATTGTTCCGCGTCTGGTGGTGAAAGTCTTGGAGACATTCTGAAAACTGATTATCTCAGCGGCGGCAGCCATGATGAATTTCCTTTCGCGCCGGGCGTTGGTTGGGTTGCGGGGCCGTAGCGACGACCCCGCAACTCCCAGATCACTTGGCGTGGGCCTTGAGTTGGGCGGCCACGTCGGCCAATGTCGCCTGCAATTCGGCGGGGCTGGTGTCCACAATCGCCGCTGAACCCTTCGATTGCGCCTGGAGATCGTCCTGCCACTGCTTGGTGCGGGCCAGCTCCAGCACTTTCTGGATCACCGGGTTGTCCTTGATTTCAGCTGTTCCGGCCCAGATGTTGATGAACGGCGCGGAGCCGGGATCGTTCGGATCGTCGGCGGCGATGGCGTCTGCCGGGTCAAGGTCGGCGTCGAGGGCGAAGGTGTTGTTGATGATCGCGGCGGCGATGTTCGGATCGTCTAGCGAACGCGGCGTCTGTTCGGCTGAGACCGGGACGACGGCGACCTTGGATTCTGCCTCAACGATGTCGAGCGGGGTCGCGTAGAGCAGGTCGGTGCCTTCTTTCACCTTGAGCAGGCCATTTTGGGCGAGCACTGAGATGGCTCGGGCCTGGTTCGTCTCATCGTTGGGGATGGCGACTTGGCCTCCCGATGGGATTTCCGCCACTGATTTGAACTGGGCGGAGTACAGGCTGAGCGGGTAGATCGCGGTGGACTGCAGCGCCTCCAGCGGCTGTCCGGACTCGTTGTTGTAGCCAGCGAGGAAGAGGACGTGCTGGAACTGGTTGAGGTCGAGTTCCCCGTTCGCTGTGGCGGGGTTTGGCTGCACGTAGTCGGTGAAGGTCACGTATTCGATGTGGATGCCCAGTTGCTGGGCCTCAGTCTTCAGATAGTCGTATTGGAGTTCTGGGCTCATGATCCCGATTCGGATCGGGCGGGACGCGCCGCCCAAGTCGGCATCAGCCGGGGCTTGGAAGCCGTTGGGGTCGGTCAGCGCGGTCTGCGGGGCGGGGGGAGCCTCTTGGGGCGCGGCCCCGCAGGCGGTGAAGGCGAGCAGCGCTACCGCTGAAATCGCCAAGGCAAACAGTTTCTTCATGGTTTCTCCTAAGTTGGGCTTCACGTAGTTTTATTGGTCTCGGTTCGGGGTTGATTTGGCTCAGGGCGTGGCAAAAAGGCACGCAGAAATAGAAATGGACATGACTTAACGAAAATGTCGTGTCACAGAACAGAATTAGTTGACAGCCCCAGTCTGGAGGCTCGTTTTCCGGCGCGGGCCAAGAAAGCCCGGCGCAAAGACGCTAAGTTAGCCACACATTCGACAACAACAAGAACCAGTCAGGCGCGCGGCGATGGCCAAGATGGCCCCTCTAGCCTGCGGAATGCCGCCCCTGATATTCATAAGGTTCCTCGTATCGATTTACGGATTGACTTTAGCAGGATTCCACAAGAAGGCAAATCGGACCAGCGTCGGCTGCGTTCCCCGCCGTGGCGTTCCCCCATGCGCTGACGTTTGGGCGAGGCGTCCAACCTGAGAATCAGCTGACCACAGCCACCACTTATGCCTGGCCGAGGCTGCCAGCTTCGCGTCCTCCACGATCTCTTCGTCCCACCTTGGCTGACGGTGCTCCTCTGCGAGCCGGTCAATCTCGTAGTGCGGCAATGGCTGGCAACTCGTCGGTGATGCCATCGGTCATGCTCTCATGCTACGTCGTCATGCTCTCATCGCCCGAAGTATGAGCCTGTTGCGCAATGAGTTGGCGGGCAGCCCGAGCACGGCAAGCTTGGCCAATTGAGCCAGATTGACTTTGCTACTTGTGTCTGACAGGCGTCAGCGGTGCCGTTTGACGGTTTCGTTCGGGTGGCCGGTGGTGACTCTCTCGATCAGGACTGTGTTGGGAGCGGTTTTCGTTGCGGGTAGCACAACGTACCAGATGCGTCCGCCCCCGGTAGGCTTTAGCTGCCAGCGTGGCAGGTCGGTGCCGTCTACGCGGACCACGGCTAGGTCGCCTTTCAGCCGATAGCAGGATACTCCTTCTGCTGCGGGAGTCTTAGTCAGGAAGTCCCAGGCCTCGGCGGCGGCGTTCCTCGCCGTGGCCACCAGGTCCAGCCAACCCTTCTCCGCCGCCCGGTTCAGGTGCCTTACGATGTATTCCGAATGCTTTCGGGGCCTGGAGACTGCCTCATCGCGCCCAACCATGTGTCAAGGCCGCTCAACGACAGGCCGATTAGCTGACGACTCTTGGTAGCAGCCGTTTCCGCGAGGCAGTCCAGCAGCGTAGGCGTCGGCGGTCTCCCGCCAACGGTGGAACTCCAGCAGGAGCGAGTCGTGGCGGTCGAGTTCGACAGCCGCCCACACGTTGGCGTCCATGTCCGAGGCGAACTGCGCCAATTCCGCGTCCGAGAGTAGTGACGTCCACGCCCACAGCGACTTGAGTGCAGAGACCATATCGCCTTTGGCTGCCAGTGAGGCGCGCATCACCTGTGAGGCCAGCGTCAGCCCTTCCCGCTGAGCGGCCAGGTCTGCGGCTCGCATGAGCACCAAGTCGGGGCCGTCCCTTCGTACCACAGTGACCGCGCCATCCCTGGTCAGCTTGATCACGTCCTTCGGGGTCCGCAGCAGATCGCTCAACGTTGCAGTGCTCATGCGGCAATCATAGTTCTGAACTACTTCAGAAATCAATCACAGAGGCTTTCCCGAAAGCGCGGCTCGAAGACTCAGCAAACGAAAATATTGAGGCTAGCGCAAGGTGATCAAGCAGACGGATGCGGGGATGGGCAGACCCAAACCTCCGCCAACTCAGGGGAGGAAGAAGGTGCCGTTGTGTCAGCAGTTTGAACGGCTTGGGTTAGAGGCTGCCGCGAAGGTATTCGGCCAAGAACGGCAACTCCATGACTAGGCGGCCGCGGCTGGGAGACGCCACTGCTCCCGCCGCTATCAGGCGGGCGCGGGTCTGCTGCGCCGCCTCGGGAGAGACCCCCAGCCGACGTTGGACGTCGGAGATTCGGCTCGCCTGGTCGTCGGGCGACATTGCCTTGAGGAAGTTGACGTCCGCTGCCGACAGCGGACTCAGGCTCGGCTCGAAGACGGTCTCGACCATCGTCCGGCGGGCATTCTCGATTGCAAGCGTGACGGCAGCGCTGGGGATCGTGTCATCGTCGCCAACCAAGTCGAGCAGATGGTAGCCGACCAATTGCAACAGGTAGGGGTATCCGTGGGTAGCTTCGGCGGCCCGTTGCATATCCTCGGTTGAGATCGTCTTTCGCAATGCTTTGAACGTTTTGTAGTAGTAGCTGACGACTTCCGCTATGGGTAGCGGGCCGAGTTGGCACTTGCTGGCCCGGTTGAGGAATGTCAGGGTTTTATCGTTGAGCACCTTGGCTGTGGCTGTGGGCAATCCGGCCATGGCAATCGCTATGTTCTTGCCTTCGCCAACGAGTTCTTGGTAAGCGGTGGCGAGCTGGCGCAACTCGATTGACGTGGTGGTCACTTCGTCTACGAGTAGGAGGACGCCTAACTCGTGCCGGGCCAACGCATCGCACAGCAAGCTCAGCTTGGTCCGAAACCCGTAGCTGTTTTGGGTCACATCGTTGAAGGTGAGTCCAACGGAAAACCCGAGCGCGCCCACGCTGAAACCTTTGAGCGGATTTCCCTTCGGCAGCCGCCGCATACCGTTGGTTTGCACTGTTTCCAACAACTCTTCGAGCAAGCTCTCGCCCACAGTCGCTTTTGCCGCGATGAAACCCAGGCCGGAAGCGCGCTCAGCGAATTCGAGCAATAGCGCTGTTTTGCCCATGCCGCGCTGTCCGATATAGAGCGATGCCCGGGTGGGATGCCCGATGGGT
>JAIRXX010000069.1 GCA_031268065.1 Propionibacteriaceae bacterium | reverse complement strand
TGCATGGTCAGATCGTGGCATTCCACCAGCTGGCCGACCACAGCCTCCGCATGGACCCGCAGTTGCTCGTGGAGCGCGAAAATCTCCGCTATCAGCGGGTCGCGCTCATCACCCATCTTGGGCACTTGTTTCATTGCGGGCCTTCCTGCCTAGCCGCCCGTATCCGTGGCAAAAGATAATTAGCCTCATGCTAACAAATAGGTTAGGCTAAGCATTGCCTATTGTAGATCTCCCCGGTGGCATTAGGCTAGCTGATGCCGGTGGGGGCATGTAGCCAGGAGAAGTCTATGAGCCGCCTCACCCGTGTGAGCCTCGCCTACCGAACCGTCGTCATCTTGCTCGGACTGCTCGCGGTGATTGCAGGCGTCTATTGCACCACCGCGCTCAAGCAAGAACTGATCCCGTCTATGGAACTGCCCCGTGGAACGGTGATAGCGGTGTATCCGGGCGCCAGTCCGGAAGTCGTCGAGTCTGAGGTCTCCAAGCCGATAGAGGCCGCCGTCCAAGGCGTCGCCGGGGTGACCCAAGTGACCTCCTCCAGCTCGCCCAACGTCTCCCAAGTGACGATGCAATGGGATTACGACAACAACGCCGACGATATCGTCACCGAAATCGGGCGGGCGGTGGCCGACCTTTCCCTGCCCGACGGCGTGAACCCCCGCGTTATCACCGGCGGCATGGATGACCTGCCGGTGCTCATCATCGCGGCAGCCAGCGACGACGACTTGGACGTCTTCTCGAAGAAGATAGACGAACTCGTCGTGCCTGAGCTGAAAGCCGTCGAAGGCGTGCGCGACATCGGGGTCAGCGGCGAGGAAGCCAATGAAATCTCCGTCGTCCTAGACCAAGACGAAGTGCAAGACAAGGGCGTTGACCAGGGCATCATCTCCACGATGTTCCTGGCGAACGGGATGGCCATCCCGGCTGGCACCATCCATTCCGGCAGCGGGGACGTGAATGTGCAGGTTGGCGAGACCTTCTCGTCGGTCGAGGAGATTGAGAATCTGCTCATCCAGACCGCCGACGATCCGGTGCGCCTCGGCGACATCGCCACCATCGAAGAGGTCAAGTCTGAGGTCACTTCCGTCTCGCGGGTGAACGGACGTCCCTCGCTCACCCTGTCGATCACCAAGACCCTCTCCGGGAACACCGTGTCCACCGCCCACGGCCTGCGCGACAAGCTCGACTCGCTGGCGGGAGAGCTGGGCAACGGGGCTGAATTCAAAGTCATCTTCGACCAGTCGCCGTTCATCGAAGACTCCATCCGCGACCTCTCCACGGAGGGCGGCATCGGCCTGGTAATGGCGATCATCGTGATCATGCTCTTCCTGTGGAGCGTGCGGCCCACCCTGATAACCGCAATTTCCATCCCGCTCTCACTGCTGATAGCGCTGATCGGACTTTACGTGGGGGGAGACTCGCTGAATATCCTCACCCTGGGCGCGATGACCGTCGCCATCGGACGGGTGGTGGACGACTCAATCGTCATCATTGAGAACATCAAACGCCACCAATCCCTTGGCAACATCGGGCGCGGGTCCATCGTCGCGGCGGTGAAAGAGGTGGCCGGGGCGGTGACCAGCTCCACTTTGACCACGGTCGCGGTATTCCTGCCAATCGGCCTAGTCGGCGGGCAGGTGGGCGAGCTATTCCGCCCCTTCGCCGTCACCGTGACCATCGCCCTGCTCGCCTCGCTGGTGGTGTCGATGACCGTCGTCCCGGTGTTGGCGAGTTGGTTCATGCGGATTAAGTCCCCGACGCCGCTCCAACCGGGCACCGCCCAGCCGGACGATGCGCCTGCCCAAATCCCGGAAACCCTCACCTGGCTGCAGCGGGGATATCTGCCGGTGCTGAATTGGGCGCTAACCCACCGGCTGATCACACTGCTGATTTCGCTGGCCCTCTTCGGCGGCACCGTGGCGCTGGCGCCCAACCTGAAGACCGACTTCATTGGCGACATGGGGCAGGACATGGTGCAGATCAGCATGAAATTCCCCAACGGCACCGGCTTGCAAGACACCGACGCCGCCGCGAGAAGAGTTGAAGAACTGCTGGCGGCGGAGCCGGACATCGAGGCATACCAGACGACTGTCGGCGCGGCGTCCGGCCTGATGGGCATGATGATGGGCGGCTCCAGCAGCGGCGACCAGGCGTCAATCTTCGTCACCGTAAAAGACGGCGCTGACTCGAAACCCCTTGTGGAACGGCTGCGCGGCGAGACTGCCGAGATGGACGGCCTGGGAGAGGTCCAGATCGGGACCACCGGCACCACTGGGGCAAGTTCCCAGGTGGTGCTCTACGTGGAATCCGCCGACCCAGCCAAACTCGAAGCCGGTTCGGTGGCCGTCGCCAAGATGCTCGAAGGCCTGCCGGGGCTGGTCAACGTCAATTCCGACCTCACCGACGCCCAGCCGATGCTGAAAGTCGACCTGAAAGAAGAGACCGCCGCCAAGAAGGGCTACACCAAGGCCACCGTCGGACAGGCCATCCAACGCGCCATCCGCGGCCAGCAGTTGGGCACGATGACGCGGGGGGACAGCACCATCGACGTCTATCTGAAATCGCAGCAGCCGGTGAAGGACATTGACGAATTGCGCGACTCGTTGCTACCGGTGACCCAGCAGATGACCATGCAGGCCCGGCTGGACGCCGCCGACAAGGTGACGAAGAAATCCGACCAGATGACCGCCGACGCCAAGGATGAGGGCAACAAAGCCTTTGACAAGCAGCTCAAGCAGCTCCAGGACGCCAAGTCCAAGGCGAAGAAGAGCGTCACTGCGTTGAAGAAGCAACTCTCGGGCCTAAACACCGCAGTGGGCCAACTCGAAGCGGCGCTTGCACTGGCGGAAAAGCTACCCCCCAGCCCCGAGAACCCTGACATCACCAAAGCCGTGCTCGATCTGAAGCTGCAAATCGCCGAAGCGAAAGCCGGTGTAACCGCTTTGGAACAAGGAATCAAGCAGGCGCAGGCCGGCGTCCCACAGGTAGACGCGCAAATCTCCGCCTTGAAGAAACAGCGCGAGACCGCCTTGGACAATCAGGACAAGCAAGAGGCTCTGCAGGAAGAGGCCAAGGACGCCCAGGAAGCCAAGGCGAAGCCGATCAAGCTCAGCGCTATTGCCGAGGTGAGCCAGGTGGAGTCTCCGTCCAAGATCACCCGGGTGGACGGGGTGCGGGCGGCCACGGTCACCGCCTCCACCGAATCGGCGGACTTGGGCGGAATCAACTCCCAGTTGGAGGCCGCCCTGGAACAACTCAATCTCCCCGACGGCGTGAGCGTGCGCATCGGCGGCGTCTCGCAGCAGCAGGCCGAGGCTTTCGAGCAGTTGGGCTTGGCCATGCTCGTCGCCATCGGCGTGGTCTACCTGGTGATGGTGGCCACGTTCGGATCACTGTCCCAGCCGTTGATCCTGCTGGTGTCCATCCCCTTCGCCGCGACCGGGGCGCTCGGGCTGAGCCTGGTCACCGACATCGCCATCGGAGTGCCCTCGTTGATCGGCATGTTGATGCTGATCGGCATCGTGGTCACCAACGCCATCGTGCTCATCGACTTGATAAACCAATTCCGAAAACGCGGGGAATCCGTCGCCTCGTCAGTCATGTACGGCGCCGCCCTGCGCGTCCGCCCAATCGTGATGACAGCCCTGGCGACGATCTTCGCCCTGCTCCCAATGGGCCTGGGGCTGACCGGCGGCAGCGTCTTCATCTCCAAACCGCTGGCCATCGTGGTGATGGGCGGGCTGATCTCGTCCACCCTGCTGACCCTGATCCTGGTCCCGGTGATCTACGACCTCTGGGAGTCCTGGCGGCAACGGCGTGCCGACCGGAAAACCGCCAACGCCGTCCCGGCGCCAACCCAGG
>JAIRXX010000050.1 GCA_031268065.1 Propionibacteriaceae bacterium | reverse complement strand
AACGCCTAAGCCCCCTAGCCGATAGCCGCCAGCAAGGAGCAAATGTTTAGCCATTACCGCCAAACTGTTGCAATAAACTCCAAAGCGCGCCGCCGCCCCACCCAGCCCCAACCAGCGGCAATCAGCACCCTTGACGCGAAGTCTGATCTTGGTGTCACGGCTGTCCAGTGACACCCCAATCGTGAAAACCAGGCAGAGCCTGGCTGCCCGCGATTGATCAACTCCAGTCCTGTCAGCCTTCGTACCCACCACAGTCCAGGCCCCGCGCGGCTCGCCGCTTGCCACTCATTCCCCCCAATTTCTGGCAGCAGTGGCACATTATTCCCCTGATTTCCTGGCAGCAGTGACACACAATTCCGGGGAAAGATGTAATAATGAGTTGGGCAAAGTACCCGACAGGAGGTGTGGGACGTTGGAGCGATCAGCTATGAGTGGTCTCTTGGACTGGAGGGCGTCACGCCACCGCAAGCCGTTGTTGTTGCAGGGTGCGCGCCAAGTCGGCAAGACTTGGTTGCTCAGAGAGTTTGGACGGCGGCATTACCGCGCCTGCGCGTATGTGAACTTCGAGTCGAACCCGAGCATCGCTGGCTTGTTCTCCGGCGATATCGATCTTCCTCGGATTATCAGCGGGCTTGGAGTCGCTTCCGGGGTGGACATCGTACCTGAAGACACCCTCGTCATTTTGGACGAGATTCAAGAATGCCCACGGGCGGTGACCGCGCTCAAATATTTCGCTGAGGATGCGCCGCAGTACCACATCGCTGGCGCTGGCTCATTGCTCGGGGTGGCTTTGGGGTCGGGCCTCTCGTTTCCCGTGGGCAAGGTGGACAGCTTCACCGTCCATCCACTGTCGTTCGCGGAATTTTGCGCCGCTCTCGGCGAAGATGCGCTGCTGAGAGTGCTGGCCGAGCGGGATTGGGATTTGGCCAACACTTTTCACGAGCGCTATGTCAGCTTGCTCCGAGATTATCTCTGCATCGGTGGGATGCCGGAAGTGGTGGCGCGGTTCGCAGCGAACAGAAGTTATCCAGATGCCAGGGCTGCCCAAAACGGCATTCTCGACGCCTATCTGCGCGACTTCGCCAAACATGCGCCCATAGAGCAGGTGCCTAGGATCGCCGCCGTCTGGGAGTCGGTGCCGAGTCAGCTGGGTAAGCAGAGCGGGCGCTTCGTCTACGGACAGATTGCCAGCGGTGCAAGAGGCCGCCAATATGAAGCTGCGCTGGGGTGGCTTGTCGGTGCGGGCTTGGTCCACAGGGTAAAACGAATCACTGCTCCCCGGCTTCCGCTTTCCGGGTATGGGGATGTCGCCGCGTTCAAGCTCTACGCGGTGGATGTGGGGCTGCTCACCGCTATGACAAAGCTGAGTGCCGCCGTTGTCCTGGAGGGGAATCGATTGTTCACCGAATTCAAGGGGGCGCTGGCTGAGCAGTACGTCTGCCAAGAGCTGGTAGCTGCCCACGGCGAGGTGCCGCACTACTGGACGAATGGCTCTGGAGGTGCCGAGGTGGATTTCGTGGTCGCCGCTGCTGATTCCGTCATTCCGGTGGAGGTTAAGGCAGAACGCAACTTGAAAGCTAAATCGTTGCGCGTCTATCGGGAAAAATATTCTCCGAGCCTGGCGGTTAGAACGTCGTTGGCGCCATTTGCCGACTCGGGCAGCTTGATCGACCTCCCGCTCTACGCGGTTAGCACCCTGGGCAGGTAGCTGGTAAGCGAGGCAAAGATTTCCGAGGCCATGCCGGGAACGTAGACCGTCGCGGCGTCGCCCTCTGGCGGGATATCGGCTGGTGCCGTCGCCAATTTCACCATTGCGCCAATAGGAATCTTGTTGTATGCCCCCAAGCTTGAGGGGACTAGTTTAGCCAAGGCTTGTCTAGCCGAGTAGAATCGGCAGGGTTACTTAAGTATGTGAGGTTATATGCCACCCGAAAATGATGACCAAGCTTACGACGCCCGCCGAGCCAGCCAGGATGAATTCGCGCCGGATAGCAGCGCGTGGTCTGTGAGTGAGGGCGATAACGAGCCGACGCTGGCTCGACGGTTCTCTGCTGAGCAACCTCCCTCTTCCCAGTCGGACGACCTGTGGCTGTCTGCTGAGGCTACCGCTGCTACTGAGGTTGCCGCTTCTGCTGAGGCTCCGGCACCCGATGGCGCGTTGATCCTGCCGAAGCGGATCGCCTCGCTCGATTTGCCTCAGGCTGTGGCGCACTCGGTTGCCGATGACCCGGCGATGAGCGACATTTTCGTCTCCCCAGCTCAAGCCGCCGCTGCCCAGGCTGGCCCTGCTCAGGCTGGCCCTGACTTTAGCGCTGCTGCGGCATACGCCGGACGCCGGGTTCAAGGCGATGAGCCGGTCCGGGACAAGGCGTCGGCTGGAAAACATGCCCTTAAATCTTCCGCGTCTGGCTTTGGCCAGGCGGTTGGCTGGACGATCCTTGGCACTGTCATTCCGGGCCTGGGGTTGATTCGGGCTGGGCGGAAGGTGACCGGCATTCTCGCGTTGGTGCTCTTCTGTGGTGTGGGAGTGACCTTGGGGGTCTTCATCGGATTCAACCGGATGGCTTTGGTGCGTTACGCGACCAACCCGACCGTCTTGATGTCTGCCGCCGCCGTGCTGTTGGCGCTGGCGTTGGTCTGGGTGTTGGTCATCGTCGGCTCGCACCTGTCGCTGCGGCCTGCCAAGACCAGCATCGGCCAGCGGGTCGGCGGGGCGGCGCTGGTGGGCGTGCTGGCGATGTTGGTGGCCGCTCCGATGGCGGTGGGCGCCAATGTGGCCTACACCAGTTCGAATCTCGTTTCGTCGGTCTTCAAAGAGGAAAAGTCGGATAATGTGCCCGTCATCGCCCCGGAAGTAATAGAAGTTGATCCCTGGCAAGATATTCCCCGGCTCAACGTGCTCATCCTGGGTGGGGATTCCGGCACTGGGCGGAGCGAGAAAACCGGGATGCGGGCCGACACGGTGATCGTCGCCTCCATCGACACCCACACCGGTGCCACGACGCTGTTTTCACTGCCCCGGCAGACCGCGCGGATACCTTTCCCCAAAGATTCGCCGCTGCGCAAGTACTACCCCAATGGTTTTTATGACGGCAAAGATGGCACCAATGCGTTTTTCATGTTAAATGCCATGTACAACGAAATTCCAAGGAAAGTCCCCAAAGACATTTTGGGCAAGACCAGCAATCTGGGCGCCGATGTGATGAAGGTCGGTGTGGGCGAAGCCCTCGGCCTCGACATCAGCTACTACGTTGTGGTCAACATGGACGGCTTCAAGGAATTCATCAACGCCTTGGGCGGGGTCACGCTGAATGTCAGCACGCCGATCCCGATAGGCGGGAAGAAAGGCCCCGGCTATGACGTGCCGCCTAAAGAGTGGATTCATCCCGGTCCGGATCAGCATTTCGGCGGCAGGTTGGCCCTTTGGTACGCGCGTGGGCGCTATGGTTTGGATGATTACAGCCGGATGGAGCGCCAGCGTTGCGTCGTCAACGCCGTTGTGAAGCAGGCCGATCCGGTAAATGTGCTCAGCCGCTTCCAGGCGATAGCCGATGTCAGCAAGAAGACGCTGCAGACCGACGTTCCGCAAGACATGCTGCCCGCGCTGGTCGATCTGGCCACCAGGGTGCAGGGCACCAAGCTGCGCAGCATCGTTTTCATCAACGGGCAAGATGGTTTCAAGACCGGCAACCCGGACTGGGCCAAGGTGCGCTCCAGGGTCAAGAAGACGCTGAAGGAGACTGACGCCAGCAACACCACGCCGACGCCCGATCCTTCCGCGAGCGCGACCCCGAGCGGCAGCGCAACGCCCTCGAAGACGGCGACCGCCAAACCGAAGAGCGATGACCTAGACAGCGCCTGTGGCTACCACCCGGAAAAGTACAAAGAAGCGTTGAAGCACAACCAGCTAACCTGGTGCGAGCGCTCCAACGCCAACTACAAACTCTGCTTCGGAAAGAGCCGCAGCTGAGCAGTCGGTCTATAACCACTCGCTTAAGCTGCCAGTGTGGGTGACTCTTGGGTTCCCCTTGGCCGGGTCACTTTACTTTCATGACCTTATGGATTACAGTAAGGTCATGAAAGTAAAGTTCTGGCTATGAGGAAACCGAAAGCAGCCATCCTCGATGCGCTCTTGCAGGAACAGAATGGGTTTCTTAAAACATCGGATGCGATCAAAAACGGAATCTCAAAAACTTATTTCAGGGATTTCGCAGAGAAGCGCAGCCTCATCCGCATTGCACATGGCATCTATATGTCACAAGATGCCTGGGACGACGGGATGTATGTCATTCAGGCGCGATACCCAGAAATCATTTTCTCCCATGAGACCGCGCTCTATTTATTGAAAATTGCTGACCGTGAGCCGACAAGCTATTCAATCACGATGAGGGCTGGTAAAAACGCGATGGGTCTGACTAGGCAGGGAATTAGAGTCTACAAGATTCGTGACCCACTTTTTGAAGAAGGGCTTACGGTAGCTTGTACTCCGGCTGGGAATGCAGTAAGAGTCTATAATGCCGAAAGGACAATTTGCGACCTATTCCGAAGCCGCAGAAATATCGAGATTCAAACTTTGCAGTCTGCGGTAAGAGAATATCTTGGGTCGGAAGATAAGAATATTCCTCTGCTTCTCCGCTACGCTAAGGCATTATCGGTAGAGAAAATTGTGTGCGGATACCTGGAGGTGCTTCTATGATCCATACATCACGACAACTGAAGGCGCTGGTTCGAAATCGTTCAAAAGGAAACAGCGCTAAGGCGCAGGTTATCATTCGCAACTATGTCATGGAGCGGTTCCTAGAACGACTCTCCATGTCAGACCATAAGAGCAATCTTATCCTGAAAGGCGGGACGCTTGTGTCCGCTATGGTCGGCTTGGACAATCGCTCAACGATGGACGTTGACGCCACTGTCAAAGGACTTACGCTCTCTGAAGAGAACGCAAGAAAAATTGTGGATGACATCTGCTCCATACCGGTTGATGACGGAATGAT
>JAIRXX010000278.1 GCA_031268065.1 Propionibacteriaceae bacterium | reverse complement strand
TGCGGCTCCGGCCACTTTCTATTAGAGATTCTAACAGAAAACCGCAAAACAAAGAGCGCCATCACTCGCGCCCCACGCTGAGGTGTTGAACGAGGAAGCGGTTGTATTCGATGAGAAGGGGGGCCGCCAGTGGGCTGTTAAGCCACGCCCTAATACTCGTAGGGGGCGTAGCTGGAACCCATGTTTCCGCCGCTGGTGTTGATGGTCAGCGTGTGGTAGTACGGGTAGCCCTTGATCGTCATGGTCGACTTGGCGTAGGCGCCGGTCGGGCCGTAGGTGTACTTGCCGCCGTACCAGTCTGGGCCGGAGCCGAAGACGAGGGTGTATTTGCCCGGTGGGAGGCGGACGTTGACGCTCTTCTTCGCCCGGACCAGCACTTTGAGCTGCACTTTGGAACCCTTTTTGAAGGTGATCACTTTGTCTGGCGATCCTTTGGAAGTGATTTTCACCAGTGTGCCGCTGCTCTTGCCTTGGACCACTTTGGAACCGGGCAGCTTGACTTTCTTGACCACCTTTTCTTTGTTCAGCTTGTCGATCTTGGGTTTCATGGCATCGCTCTTGGCTTCGCCAGGCGGCGAACTCAACGACACATCGGAGGAAACCACTTCGATGTCGGTGGTCTCGGCGATGTTTGCCGCCAGCATGTCAACGGTCAATTCGTTGGCTGGCAGCGTGTCCACCGTGCGCGTGGTCAGCTTGATCACGGCAGCTCCGCTCTGGTCGGCGCTGAGCGGACCAGCCTCGGAATCCATCTTCTGCTCGAATTCCTTCTCAGTGATGGAGCCGAAAATTGGTTCGGTCTTGGAGTTGTAATCGTCGTAGACCGCCTGGGCGGCGGCTTCGTAAACCTGTGCCGGATCGGGGTAGGCAAGGGCGGCTCTCACCTCGTTGTAGGCGCCAGAGTCGGCAGGGGCGATTTCGTCAATCTCAACGCTGTCGAAAAAGGCTTGGCCGGCGTCGGGGAAAATGATTTCCTTCCAAATGCCGGTGGTCAACTCGGCGGCTATCATCGTCCACTGCCTGCTGCGGACCATCGCCTTGCTCACCAACTCGGCGTCGAAGCTGTCATCGGTGGGAGCGGTGTTTATCTCAGCGATCCATTCGCCCTCGCTCTCGGCCAGCGTCATCGGTATCGACAATTCAACCGTCGCCGCGTCGGAGGCGGCGGTGGCCAATTCCTTGAGTTCGCCTCTCGCCTCGTTGCGCATGGCGAGATAGGTGCCGTCGGTCACCGCGCCGTCGCCGCTTTCCAATTCAAGCGGCTTGCCGCCGGGAAGCAACGTGTCGAGGTCCAATCGGCTGGGATCGATGGCGCTGGCGCGCACCGCCAAGGAGAACTGCTTTGCGTCGGCGAAATCTTTGAGCTGCTCCTCCAGGTCTTCCACGGTGAGCCGATAGACCTCGGGATGCTCGAATTGGTAGCTGTCCACAGCTTCCTGGATGGCGTTAACGCGGGGGTCGGTGCTGCAGCCGGTGAACGCCAATCCACCCATGACCAGGCCAATCAGCAATAACAGGGTGCGGAACATCGGAGGGCGGTGTTGGGTTGTGGAGGGAGGGGCTACCATTCGGGCGTTCCTTTCTTTCCCATTTGCCTTGCTCAAGTATCCCGCATGGCTTGAGGGTTTGCCTAGCGAAACTTCGCCTAGGTTAAGTGAGTTCATAGCGATCCTTTCCGTTCACCCAGTACTGCCCATCCAACCCGATCTCATCGCGTCCTTGGTCTGCGCGGCGCAGACTGCGCGCGTGGCTTTGCCCGCGCAATCTGGCTGGCGCGGGCGGCGGTTTGGAATAATCATTCCAGATGGGGCATAATCATGCCTATGACTTATCGGGTGGCTATCGCTGGCGCCACGGGTTACGCCGGCGGCGAGATGCTGCGGCTGTTGCTGGGGCATCCTGATTTTGAGATAGGCGCGCTCACCGCCAGGGCTAGCGCTGGTGACCGGATGCGGGATCACCATCCCCACCTGCTGCCGCTGGCTGACCGAATCATCGCAGACACAACGGCTGCGACGCTGGCTGGGCACGACGTGATCTGCCTGGCGCTTCCGCACGGCGCGTCTGGGGCGCTGGCCGACGAATTGGAACAGACATCGCCGGATTCGATCTTGGTCGATCTGGGCGCCGACCACCGGCTGGAGTCTGCCGCCGCCTGGGAGAAATACTACGGCGGCGAGCATCCGGGCACTTGGACATACGGTATGCCTGAATTGCTGCTGGGCAGCGGCGCTGCGGCGGGCAAACAGCGGGATGCGCTCAGAGGCGCCAAGCGGATCGCCGTGCCGGGATGCAATGTCACCGCAGTCACCCTGGCCTTGGCTCCCGGCCTGGCCTCGGGAATCATCGAGCCAGCCGATCTGGTCGCCGTATTGGCCAACGGCGTCAGCGGGGCGGGCAAATCGCCCAAGCCTGGCTTGCTGGCGGCGGAAATCCTGGGCGCGGCCAGCCCGTATGCGGTGGGTGGGACGCACCGGCACATCCCGGAAATAGAGCAGAACCTCGGCAAAACCCAAGCTGGGCAGGTGCGGATCAGCTTCACCCCGACGCTGGTGCCGATGGCGCGGGGAATCCTGGCCACCTGCACCGCAAGATTGGCATCCTGGGGCCAGTCGGCGCGCGAAGCCTGGGAGCAGGCCTACGCAGGCGAGCCATTCGTCCAGCTTTTGCCCGAAGGCAGTTGGCCCAGCACCGCCGCCACTTTGGGGGCGAATACCGCGCTGATCCAAATTGCCATCGATGAGCGTGCCGGACGTTTGGTGTCGGTATGCGCCATCGATAACCTGGTCAAGGGAACAGCTGGAGCCGGGCTTCAGTCCATCAACCTTGCCTTGGGCCTCACCGAGACCACCGGGCTGACAACGATAGGAGTAGCGCCATGAGCGTCACTGCGCCGAGCGGATTCCAGGCGGCTGGGGTCGCCTCGGGTATGAAAGCGAATGGAAATCCAGATCTAGCCCTAGTGGTGAACGGCGGCCCGCACCCAGCTGCGGCGGCTGTTTTCACCAGCAACCGCTTCGCCGCCGCACCGGTGCAATGGTCGCGGGCGGCGATGGCGCGCAACGCGCAATTGGGCAGTGCGCCGCGTGCCGTGGTGTTGAATTCGGCTGGGGCCAATGCCTGCACCCAGGCGGCGGGATTCGCCGACACCGAAAGCACCGCCGCCAAAGCGGCCAAACTGCTGCAATTGCCGTTGGAGCAGATATTGGTTTGCTCCACCGGCTTGATCGGCGAGCCGTTGAAAATGGATAAATTGCTGCCGGGCCTGGATGACGCCTACGCGCGGCTCAGCACCGCAGGCGGTCCGGACGCGGCTGCCGCGATCATCACCACGGACTCGCACCCGAAGCATTTCTCGCTGGCCCACGAAACGTTCTTGGGGCCGGTGGTCGTCGGGGGGATGGCCAAAGGCGCGGGAATGCTGGCCCCTGGACTGGCCACAATGCTGGTGGTCGTCACCACTGATGTGAAGATCGACAGCCGCACCGCCCAACGCTGTCTGGAAGCGGCGGTGGGGCAGAGCTTCAACCGCATCGACTCCGACGGCTGCATGTCCACCAACGACACCGTTATCCTGCTGGCCAGCGGGTCGAGCGAGATATCGCTGCCGGAGGGCCAGTTCACCTCGCTGCTCACTTCCGTCTGCGAAAAGCTGGCGTTGGACTTGATCAGCGACGCCGAGGGCGCCAGCCACGACATCCGGATCGACGTGGTCAACTCCGCCACCGAGTCAGCCGGTTTGGAAGTGGCCCGCGCCATCGCCCGTTCCAATCTGTTCAAGGCGGCCATCTTCGGCAACGACCCGAATTGGGGCCGCATCCTCTCCGCGGCGGGCACTGTGCCGCCCGAAGTGGCCCCCTTCGACCCCGACCAGGTGGATGTGGTGATGAACGGGGTCACCGTCTGCCGGGGCGGGGGCGTCGGAGAGGACCGCAGCCGCGTCGATCTTTCGGCCCGCGAGGTGTGCATCTCGGTCGACCTCCATGCCGGGGACCAGCGGGTGACCCTTTGGACGAATGACCTGACCCATGACTACATCCACGAGAACAGCGCCTACTCGTCATGAGCGCGGCTTTGCCAGGCCAGGAGATTGAGTGAACCATCATGGCTAATAGCATCCAACCCGCCACCGACATTTCTAAGTCCGACGCCAAGTCGGCCCGGCGCAAGGCGGCGGTCCTAGTCGAGGCGCTGCCCTGGTTGCGGCAGTACACCGGCAAGGTCATCGTGATCAAATACGGCGGCAACGCGATGGTTGACGAACGGCTCAAAGCCGCTTTTGCCGAGGACATCGTTTTCCTGCGCCTGGCCGGGGTCAAACCCGTCGTGGTGCATGGCGGCGGCCCGCAAATCTCGGCCATGCTGGCCAGGCTCGGCATCGAGAGCGAATTCAAATCCGGGTTGCGGGTGACCACGCCGGAGGCGATGGACGTGGTGCGGATGGTGTTGATGGGGCAGGTCAACCGGGAATTGGTGGGCCTGCTCAACGCCCACGGCCCGCTCGCCGTCGGATTGTCCGGGGAAGACGCCGGCCTGCTCACCGCCGAGCGCAAAGGGTTGAGCGTAGACGGCCAGCCGGTCGATTTGGGCTTGGTCGGGGAAGTCGCCAAGGTCCGCCCCGAAACGGTGCTCGATCTGATCAACGCCGGGCGCATCCCGGTGATCGCGACCGTTGCCCCGGACGAGGAGGGGCAGGTACACAATGTCAACGCCGACACCGCCGCCGCCGCGCTGGCAGTTTCGCTCGGCGCCGAGCGCCTGATCGTGCTCACCGACGTGCCGGGGCTGTACGCGAATTGGCCGGACACCAGCCAGCTCATCCGCGAGATCGGCGCCGCCGAATTGCGGCAGATGCTGCCCGGACTGGCTTCGGGTATGGTGCCGAAAATGGAAGCTTGTCTTCAAGCCGTGGACAGTGGCGTGCCAAGGGCTACGGTCATGGACGGTCGTGTGGCACACTGCGTGCTATTGGAAATCTTCACTGATGAAGGAGTCGGAACGATGGTGGTCGCATGAATAAGAAATCGCAGACCGAAACTCTCGCCGGGGTTGACAGCGCCAGCGAAATAATCACCCAGCGCTATCAGCAGGTGATGATGAACACTTTCGGCGCCCCGCAGCGGGTCTTTGTGCGCGGTGAGGGTGTCTACCTCTGGGACGCGGAGGATAACAAATATCTGGATTTGCTGGCCGGGATTGCCGTAAATGTGCTCGGACACGCCCATCCGAAAGTGGTCGAGGCGGTGTCGGCGCAGTTGGCCACCCTCGGGCACGTCTCCAATTTCTTCGCCACCGGCGAACAAGTTGCGCTGGCGGGCAAATTGATCGAATTCGCCACCGCGAACGATCCGGGCCGGGTCGCCAAGGTCTTCTTCGCCAATTCCGGCACCGAAGCCAACGAGGCGGGTTTGAAACTCACCCGGATGACCGGGCGGAAGAAGATC
The DNA here is from genome assembly GCA_031268065.1 of Propionibacteriaceae bacterium. Taxonomy (GTDB): domain Bacteria; phylum Actinomycetota; class Actinomycetes; order Propionibacteriales; family Propionibacteriaceae; genus Propionicimonas. The sequence goes on along the minus strand of JAIRXX010000278.1, from coordinate 2,870 downwards.
ATCGCAATGGAGGGGGCTTTCCACGGACGGAGCATGGGCGCGTTGGCGCTGACTTGGAACAAGCCCTATCGGGAGCCATTCGAGCCGCTGCCCGGAATCGTGGAATTCGTGCCCTACGGCAACTCGACCAGGCTGGCCAGGATCATTGACGATTCGGTGGCCGCCGTCATCGTAGAGCCGATCCAGGGCGAAAACGGCATCGTGGTGCCCGACGACGGCTATCTGGCCGAGGTGCGCAAGATCACCCAGAAGGCGGGTGCCCTGCTCTGGCTGGACGAGATACAGACCGGCATGGGGCGCACCGGAACTTGGCTGGCCAGCCAACCGTCAGGGGTCACCGCCGACATCGTGACCCTGGCAAAAGGGCTGGGCAACGGTTTTCCGATGGGCGCTTGCGTGGCCACCGGCGCTGCTGCCGACCTGCTTGGTCCGGGATCGCATGGGAGCACTTTTGGCGGCAATCCGGTGGCGGCGGCAGCCGGGTTGGCGACGATCAAAGCTGTCGAGCGCCAGGGTTTGATGAAGCACGCGGTTAAGCTGGCAGCGCGGTTGGAGACCCGGATAGAGAAGTTGAATCTTTTCGAGGTGGAGTCGGTGCGTGGGCGCGGCTTGCTCTGCGGGATTGTGCTGCGTCCGGCGATCGCCGCCGATGTGGCGCGGGTCGCGTTGGACGCGGGCTTCGTCATCAACGCGCCCAGGCCCAATGTGCTGCGCCTGGCCCCGCCGTTGATCATCACCGCCAAACAGCTTGACACGTTCATCGACGCGCTGCCGGAGTTGATCAAGGCGGCCCGGTGAGGGGCTTGGGGGCGCTCGGCGGGGGGCCGTCCAGGTGAGCAAGCCGTTGACCAAATCCGCCCGGCAGGCCCGGATCGGTGAATTGATCGAGCGCGGCTTGGTGGCCAGCCAGGTGGAATTGGCCCAGCTGTTGGCTGGTGAGGGGATCGCCGTCACCCAGGGAACTTTGAGCAAGGATTTGCTGGAGTTGGGAGCGGTTCGGGTGCGGACCGATTCTGGTTTCCGCTATGCCCTCACCGAGGCTGAGCAGGGCGGTACGACGGCGCATGCCCGACTCGCCAAGGTCTGCGCCGAATTGCTGCTGAGCGCGGAAAGCTCGGCCAATCTGGCCGTGCTGCGCACCCCGCCTGGGGCGGCGCAGTATTTCGCCTCCGCCGTGGACAGGATGGGTTGGGACGAGATTCTTGGCACCATAGCCGGGGACGACACCGTGCTGCTGATAACCCGCGATCCACGCGGCGGGCAGGCGATGGCGCAGAATTTGCTGGAGATGTGAGGGTGGATCATGGATGAGACGGCGCAAGGGCGGCTCTGGGGCGGGCGTTTCGCGGAAGACCCGGCTGCCGCGATGTTCCTGCTGAGCAAATCCACCCAATTCGATTGGCGGCTGGCTGAGTGCGATTTGCGCGGTTCCATCGCCCACGCGGCGGCGCTGCGCAAAGCCGGACTGCTCACCGAGCGGGAGCACGGCGACCTCGTTGTCGCCCTGGAACGGCTCCGCCAGGATGTGCGGGATGGCAGCTTCTTGCCCGCAGACACCGACGAAGACGTCCACGGCGCGTTGGAGCGCGGGCTGAAGGCCATAGCCGGGGAGGAATTGGGCGGGCGGCTGCGCGCCGGGCGTTCCCGCAACGACCAGATAGCCACGCTGATCAGGCTTTATCTGCGCGACGCCAACCAACTGCTGCGGGCTTTGGTGGTTGAAGCCGTCGCCGCGCTGGCCGACCAGGCTGAACGGCACCTCGGTGCGGTGATGCCGGGCCGCACCCACTTGCAGCATGCCCAGCCGGTGCTGCTCAGCCACCAATTGCTGGCGCACGCCTGGCCTTTGGTCCGCGACCTTGGCCGGATGGACGATCTGGGCCGCAGGCTGGACGAGAGTCCGTACGGCTCTGCCGCGCTGGCTGGCACCTCGCTGGGGTTGGACCCGCAATTTGTGGCTGGGCAGTTGGGCTTTGCCACGTCGGTGGCCAATTCGATAGACGGCACTTCGGCGCGCGACGTCATCAGCGAGGAAGCCTATGTGCTCGCCCAACTGGCGGTGGACCTGTCGCGGCTCGCAGAAGACGTCATCCTCTGGTGTACCTGTGAATTCGGTTTCGCCAAACTGGACGACGCCTGGTCCACCGGGTCGTCCATCATGCCGCAGAAGAAAAATCCCGACGTGGCCGAACTCACCCGTGGCAAGGCGGGGCGGCTGATCGGCAACCTGGCTGGGCTGCTGGCGACGTTCAAAGGGCTGCCGCTGGCCTACAACCGCGACTTGCAGGAAGACAAGGAGCCGCTCTTCGACTCGATTGACCAACTGAACCTGCTGCTCCCAGCGGTGGCCGGCATGGTGCGCACGCTGGTCTTCGACACCGCCCGGATGGCTGAATTGGCGCCGCGCGGCTTCTCGCTGGCCACCGATCTGGCCGATTGGCTGGTGCGCAGGCGGGTGCCTTTCGCCCAAGCCCACGGCATCGCTGGCCAAGCGGTGCGCCACTGCGAGGCGAAGGGCATCGAATTGGGCGATCTGGCCACAGCCGACTTGGCGGAAATATCGCCGCTGCTAACCGCCGAAGTCCTGCCCGTGCTCACCGTCGCCGGTTCGGTGGCCTCCCGCAACGCCCGTGGCGGCACCGCCCCGGAAGCTGTCCGGGCGCAGTTGGAAGAATTGCGCGCGCGGATTTCCTAAGCGAGAGCGTCAATGCCCGCAGGTTTTACTTGTAGTGGTCCCGGCAGGAGGCGATCCTGAGCTGGCCGTTCTCGACTTTGTACACGAGCCTGTTCTGCTCGTCGATGCGCCTGGACCAGTAGTCTCCGGGCAGGTGTTTGAGGGGTTCCGGCTTCCCGGTACCCTCGTGTGGTGT
>JAIRXX010000195.1 GCA_031268065.1 Propionibacteriaceae bacterium | reverse complement strand
TTACCGCAGCGGCGCACGGGGATGCTGCTCTTTGGAGGACTCCCATGACGCCCGCCGGGCGGCGGACGTGCTCGGCATCCCGTTCTACGTCTGGGATTTGGCCGACGAATTCGCTTCGGTCGTGGTCGATGACTTCCTGGGCGAGTATGCGCTCGGCCGCACCCCCAACCCCTGTCTGCGCAGCAACGAGAAGATCAAATTCGCCGCCGTGCTGGAGCGCGGGCTGGCGCTCGGCTTTGACGCGGTGGCGACTGGCCATTACGCGGTGGTGGAACGCACCGCTGCCGGGGTGCGGCTTTTCCGCTCAGCCGAGCAGGCCAAAGACCAGTCCTATGTGTTGGGGGTGCTCAACCAGCGGCAACTCGCCGGTTCGCTCTTCCCGCTCGGGCCGGTGGCCGCAAAGGCCGAAGTGCGGGCCGAAGCCGCCGCGCGGGGGCTATACCTGGCCAAGAAACCCGATTCGCACGACATCTGCTTCATCCCCTCCGGTGACACGGCGGGCTATCTGCGCCAGCATTTCGGCATCCGTCCCGGCGCCATCGTTGACGAGCGCGGCGAGCAGGTTGGCACGCACTCCGGGGCCTACCAATTCACCGTCGGCCAGCGGCATGGCCTGCGGCTGGGCGTGCCCGCCGCCGATGGGCGTCCCCGCTACGTGCTCAAGGTGGACGCCGCCGCGAACGAAGTGGTGGTCGGCCCGAAGTCCCAGCTCGCCGTCAACGTCATGGCAGGCGACCGGCTCACCTGGACTGAGGAAGAAGTCGCCGGACCCTGGCGCGGGCTGGCGCAATGGCGGGCGCACTCGGAACCGGCCAGCGCCGAATTTGAGTGCGTTGACGGACAGTTGCGGGTCAGCCTGGATGAGCCTGCCCTCGGCATCGCGCCCGGACAATCCGTGGTTTGCTATGACCAGGACCGGGTGGTCGGCTCCGCCACGATCACCGCCACCCGCGCAGACGGCGAAACATGGGAGCGGCGATGATTGGACACACCGGTTTGGGGTCGTTGCCTGGCACCGACTTCGGCCAAGCGCTGCGGATGACTTTCGAGGCGTTGGAAGAATTCCCCTATCAGCCTGAATTGCCCGCGCGCGGCCCCTGGGCGGGGATGATCGGTCGCGGATTGGGCATCGTGTCCGGCCTGAACGCCCAATACGAGGCGGGCCAATGGCGGTTGTCGCCAACAGCCGGTATCGACCTGCGTCGGGCGCGGACCACGCTGCGCGACGACCTCGACCAACTTGAAGAGGTTGCCGAGGGCTATCAGGGCAGCTGCAAGACCCAAGTCACCGGAGCTTGGACGCTGGCGGCGGGTACGATGGCGGCGCACACTATCAGGGTCTTGGCCGATCCCGGTGCCCGGCGCGATCTTGCCCAGGCGTTGGCCGCCGGAGTGCGGGAATCGCTGGCCGAGACCAAGCGGCGGCTTCCGGGCGCGGAGTTGGTCTTGCAAATCGATGAGCCGTCGTTGCCAGCCGTCCTGGCCGGGGCCATCGCCACCCCAGGCGGTTTCTTCCGCCACCGGGCCATTGACCTGCCCGAGGCATGTGAGGGCTTGGCGCTGCTGGCCGAGGCCGCCCACGCCGAGGGGGCGTCCGCCGTCATCCATTGCTGTGCGCCGGGCCTGCCGATCACCGAGTTGACCAGTTCAGCGGGCTTCGACGGCGTGAGCGTCGATCTGGACCAGCTTCGACCCGACGATTACCAGGCGCTAGCCCAGTTGGTGGAAGAGGGCAAGCAATTGTGGTTGGGCTGCCTGCCCACCAGCGATCCCAGCGCCATCCCCAGCGTCGATCAACTTCGCCAGCGGGTGCTTGGCGCGGCAGAGCGTATCGCGGTCAACACCCTGGCGGATCACCTCACGCTCACCCCCGCCTGCGGCCTAGCTGGCTTCGCTGCCCCAGCGGTCAAAGAAGTATTCTCCAGGCTGCGCCGCACGGCAGGGCAAGTGTCGGCGGAACTCGGCGCTTAGTCCGGCACTTTGACGCTGTACAGGATCGCCGCGATCAGGTCTTCGTCGGCTTTGCCGATGGGAACCCAGTTGTCGTCGCTGCCGAAATAGGCCTTGCCTTTGCCGTAGTCGAGGATGGCGTCATAGCCGCCCGCTAGGGAGTCGTCGGGCACCGCCAACAGCAATTCTGTCCAATCACCGTAGTCGAAGTAGCCGATGTGTACTTGACGGCCACTGGCGTCCAGCAGTCCGGGCACCGGGCCAAGGTCAAAGGGCGGCTTGTCGGCGTTGCCGCCAGCAAGGGATTCCGGCCAGACCAGGATTTCGTGCAGTTCATCGCCGGTGCGGGTCTTCTTTGAGTCCAGCCGGTAGCCGTTGTCGAATTCCTTGTCCAGGTAGGCCTTCATCCCCTTGGGCAATTGCACGCTGATCCCGAAAGTTTTCAGCTTGTAGGTGGTCCAGCTGGAGTCCAGTGTCACCGTGCCGAGTTTGGGTGCCTTCTTCGGCGGAGCGGGCAGCGTTGATGTCTCTTCCACCGGGGCAGCTGAGGAAGCCTCAGCGGGAGGGGATGCCGTGCCGGAGGAATCCGGGTCTGGAGAGTCCACTTCGGGGGAAGTCGTCGGCTGCCCCAGACTCTCGCCCGCTTCTGGACCGTCACCTAGCGGTTGGGGCACGGCGACAATCGTGCTCGGCGGGATGAGCACCAAGGTGGCAAGAGCCGCA
>JAIRXX010000135.1 GCA_031268065.1 Propionibacteriaceae bacterium | reverse complement strand
TTGGGTTTGTCCCACTTTTGCGGTGGGGGTGATGCCGGTCTGTCGTTCTCGTGGTTGGTGAACGGTCCTTTCGTCTCCTTGGATTGGTTGGAGTGGGACAAACTCGCGGGCAGCTTTGCTTTGGGTGGTGGTTTTGGGGGTTGCTGTTGTGCTGGGTTTGAGTTTGTCCCACTTTTGCTGGAGGGCTGGTGTGTGCAGGGTGGGGCCGGTGGAAGTTAGGTAGAGTGATGGGGCTATGTATGACCCACAACTCGATTTTGCGACTGACGTTGATCTGCTGGCCGATCTGAACGAGCCGCAGCGGCAGGCGGTGGAGCACTCCGGCTCGCCGTTGTTGCTGGTGGCCGGGGCTGGCTCGGGCAAGACCAGGGTGTTGACCAGGCGGATCGCCTATCTGGTCAAATGCCGCGGGGTGCATCCGGGAAATATTTTGGCGATCACCTTCACCAACAAAGCGGCTTTGGAGATGCGGGCGCGGGTGGGCGATCTCGTCGGCGCCCGGACTCGGGGCATGTGGGTCACCACCTTCCATTCGGCTTGCGTGCGTATCCTGCGGGCAGAGATTCAGCGTTTCGGCATTTCGCGGTCCTTCTCGATCTACGACGACGTTGACTCGAAGAGGCTGATCGGGCTGGTCATGAAGGACCTGAGCCTGGACCCGAAGAAATTCCGCGCCGCTGCGGTGATGCATTGGATTTCCGACTGCAAGAACGAATTGGTCGATTTCGAATCCGCCGAACGGGCGGCGGCACGCGGGGAAGAGACCGTATTTGCCGAGGTCTACCGGGAATACCAACGTCGGCTGGGAGCCGCGAACGCGCTCGACTTCGACGATCTGATCATGACGACGGTGCAGCTTTTCCAGGGGTTCCCAGACCTGCGCGAGGCGTATCGGCGGCGTTTCCGGCATGTGCTGGTAGACGAGTATCAAGACACCAACCACGCCCAATACATGCTGATCCGGGAATTGTGCGGCCAATGGCTCGCAGCCGATAGGCAGGCCGATGAGCAGCCGCATATCCCGTCGCCAGAGTTGATGGTCGTCGGTGACTCCGACCAGTCCATCTACGCCTTCCGGGGGGCGACGATCCGCAATATCCTCGACTTTGAGGCGGACTTCCCCGGCGCCGCCACGATAGTGCTGGAGCAGAATTACCGCTCCACGCAAAATATCCTCACTGCCGCCAACGAAGTGATCACCCGAAATTCAAAGCGCCCGCCGAAAAGGCTTTGGTCAGACGCCGGGGACGGGGAAATGATCGTCGGTTATGTCGCTGACACTGAGCACGCCGAGGCCCAATTTGTCGCCGAAGAGGTGAAACGGCTGGCGGACGCCGGTGATTCGCAGCCCAAAGACACAGCGGTGTTCTATCGCACCAATGCCCAGTCCAGAGCTTTTGAGGAAGTGTTCATCCGGGTGGGCGTCCCCTACCGGGTAGTGGGCGGCGTGCGCTTCTACGAGCGCAAGGAAATACGCGACGCCATTTCCTATCTGCGGGCCATCGCCAATCCAGCTGATGACGTCTCGGTGCGGCGAATCCTCAACGTGCCAAGGCGCGGGATCGGCGAGCGTGCCGAGACCCAGGTAGACGCCTATGCGCGTTCGGTGGGGATTTCATTCTTCGCCGCGCTGCAGTCAGCCCAAAGCGTTCCCGGATTGGCCTCCCGTTCGCGGGCGCAGATCGAGGGCTTCGTGAGATTGCTCTCGGCAGAGCAGCAGAAGGTGGCAGAGCAGCTCCCGGCAGACCAGATTCTCGCCTCCATCCTGCATGAATCCGGCTATGTGGACGAGCTTTCCAATTCGCAAGACCCGCAAGACCAGACCAGGTTGGAGAACTTGGTGGAATTGGTGTCGGTGGCGGCTGAATTTGTGACTGCGGCGCACACCGTCGATCTGCCCGACGATGGTTTGGCGGCTGCCGCCGTAGAGCCAGACGATTCGCTGCCGGCCTTCCTGGAACGCATCGCGCTGGTGGCCGATTCGGACGACTTGCCTTCTGCGGACAGCGGCATGGTCACGCTGATGACGCTGCACACCGCCAAGGGACTGGAATTCGACACGGTTTTCCTGACTGGCTTCGAGGACGGCATCTTCCCCCACATGCGGGCCATGCAAGACATGGACGAATTGCAGGAGGAGCGCCGCCTCGCCTATGTGGGCATCACCCGGGCGCGAAAACGGCTGTACCTGAGCCGGGCGATCACCCGAACGATGTGGGGCACCCCCGCCTACAACCCGCAGAGCAGATTCGTCGCGGAGATTCCGGACCGGTTGATCGATTGGCGACGGCTGGGGATGGTTGACAGCGGCTGGGAACCGAGGCTGGCTGCCAGGCCCATTGTCTCCCAGCCGCTTGCCAAGGGAGCGGCGATCAAGGTTGCCGGTCCAAGGCTGGACAGTGTGGAAGTCGGCGCCAAGGTGATGCACGCCAAGTTTGGGTTGGGCGCTGTCATAGCCGTTGACGCGGACCGGGGGACCGCAGACATCAGATTCGAGTCGGCGGCGGGAGTGAAACGGCTCTCACTGCAGCACGCGCCGCTGCAGAAGCTCTAGGCATCCTTGCGGCGAGCGAGAGTGCGGTCCGTCAGGGCAAATACAGCTGTCAGTCTTCGACAGGCTGCTTCACATAGTCGAGCGGATCAGTGCCCTTGCCGTTCTTGTATAGGGAGAGGTGCAGGTGGCATCCGGTGGAGAGTCCAGTGCTCCCCACGTAGCCAACGAGTTGGCCTTTCTCCACTTCTTCGCCCTCTTTGAGCATATTCTTCGACATGTGCAAGTAGGCGGTGGCGATCTGGTCGCCGTTGAATTTGCCGTGGTCGATCTTGGCGGAATTTCCGGAGCCGCCGCCGTAGCCGCTGGTCACCCGGACGACCGTGCCAGCCTGGGCCGCATAGATCGGCTGGCTGCACTTGGCGGTGATGTCAATGCCGTCATGCAGGCGGTAGCGGTGCAAGATGGGGTGATAGCGCATCCCGTAGCCATTTCCAGGGCTGAGCGGGCCTTCTGTCGGCCAGAGGAATTCGGTCAGCTTCTCCAAGCGGTCAGCTTCGTTGAGGATCGCCTGGTTGTCGTCGGCCAATTGCTGCTGCCTGTTTGCCAGCGCAGTCTCGGTGCTGCTCTTGGCGGCGATCTCCGCGCCATCTTGGTCCATAGCGATTTGGCGCTGTTTCGCCAAATCTCCGATCTTGTTGGCGTCCACCGCCGGTTCATTGTCAGCGAAAGCCGACCCGGCCCCAGCCGACTGCAGCGAGGCGAACGATATCAGGCAGGCCGCCACCAACGAGAAGGCTACTGCGCCAGCGGCGATCTTGCCGACCGCGCTGCTCAAAAAGACGGTGAAACCTGGGACTGCACGGCGCGGACGACTCGGCAACGCACGCTTTGCTCGATGTGGCAGCAGGGGCTTCACACGCACTCTTATGTCCTCCTGGCGAAACATGATGCGACTCATCTTACAAGGTCGTCACGGAGGTTAACTATACCATTCCTGAGAGAGTTCTCAGAATTGACTCAGCCTTTCACCGGCCCGCAGCGCGATGGCCACCCACTGGGCGTCAGAGAAGTCATAGCTGTCGGTCGGGTTGGCCATCAGGTAGGCCATCCGGTTCGCTGTGAGCACAACGGCCACCCGGTATCGCACCACTTCGTTCTCACTTTTGCGCTGCTCGACGGCATAGGTCTCACCACTGATCGGGACCGAATTCAGCCCGGCCCCTTGGATGGGATATCCGATTTCCACGGTGGCCGTTGATCCGGGCTGCTGGCAGCTGGAAATGTTGTTAATGAGCTTGTCAACCAGCTTTTCAGCCTTGTCCAGGTCACTGAAGGTGTAGACAACTTCGTCTATGCCCATCGCGCGGCTGGGAGGGCTGTTCGGGTCGTCTCCGAGAATGTAAGTCGAGCGCAAAGTCTCTTCCGCACTCGAAACTACGGGGAACCCATCGCCCTCGCATTGGGTGCCCAGCGACTGCAGCGAGGTGGTCGGACTAGTGGAATCCCATACCCCCGCGCCATTAGTAATTCTTGGTAGATCGGCTTTCGCCAGCCAGCCCCGGTTATCGGCTGTCGGCGGCACAATTTTCACCACTCCAGGCGTGCTGGGGCAGATGCCCTGCTCGCCCTGCGCGCAGAGTTGGTTGAGCGCTGGAGTGGTGGCGGTCGCCAAGCTCACTGGAGGAACCGGCCCAGTCGGGGAGCTGATGTCAAGAATGGAGATGACTCGGCCGGTTCGTGAAAAAAAAACCGTGTGATAGGTGGCGGCAGGCTCCGCCTGGTAGTAGATCGTGACCGCCTCAGCCTGGTCGGCCACGCTCGACACCTCGTAGTATCCGATCACTTGCGCCGTGGTTTCAGAACAGGAACTGGCCTGGCTCCTCCGGCCCGAGAATGCCTCGGCGGCATTGGCTTCGTCGGCGTAGGTGTAGACGCTGTGGACGGCAGTCTGTGTCGCATCTTCGGTGGCGGTGAAGCCGCGTCGATCCGTGCGGTTCGCGGCGGCGGTGTTGGACGGCTCCGCGTTCATGCACAATGGCAGGGCGACTTCCTGCCCATCGGGAACCTGGGTCCATCCAGCGGCGCCGAAGTCGGAGAGGTCTTGGCTGGTGACCAGTTGCTCAGAGGCCGATACGCCAGGGGGAAGGCCCGCCATCGTGTTTTGGGACAGCGCCCACATGATGCCGACTACGACCAGAACGGTGATGACGAGGCCCACCAGGGCGAGGATGAATATCTTCAGCCCGCGCCGCCGCTTCGGCGGCTCTGTATTTTCGGGTGTGCTTGCCAGCGACGCATTCTCAGTCGGCGGCGGCCATGCCGGGGGTGCCGGAGTTGGGCCGCTGGTTTGCTGGGGAGCGGGTTGAGCCGGGGCGAAC
>JAIRXX010000234.1 GCA_031268065.1 Propionibacteriaceae bacterium | reverse complement strand
CGAGACTCCATCCACCACGCGGAGTTTCTGATAGCCGAGCGCCAATTCCACTGAACGCAGCGTTGGCGGCTCGCCGGGCCGCTGTTCACTCATATTGGCCACCTGACATCGACCACCTGGATTCCCGGACTAACAACCCCATCAGATAGATCCCTCCCAGACATACAGTGACCACGCTCAAAGGCAGCGGTTGCGGGGCGATAAATTGCGCCACCAGGTCCGCTGACAGGAGCAGCAGGGCGCCAGTGGCCGCCGAAGAACCCAGCGGCAATCCCGGCCCGCCAGTTAGGCGTGCGGCGATTTGCGGCGCGGTCAGCGCGATGAAAGCAATCGGGCCAGCCGCTGCGGTGACCACCGCCACCAGGGCAACGCCCAGCCCGATGGCCGCCATGCGCGCCCGGTTGGGGCGCACTCCGTGGGCGGCGGCCAGATCGTCGCCCAATTCGAGCTGGCGCAGCAGCGGAAGGAGGTGGACGCTGCCCAACGCGGCCAGCGCCAAGAGCGGCAATCCCCAACCGAGGTCGCCCCAACCGACCAGGTTGAGCGAGCCTCCCGCCCAGATGGCTGCTGCCAGCGCCAATTCCTGGTGCATCCGGGTGAGCAGCCAAAGGTTTAGCGCGTGCAGCATGGCGGTGACGCCGAGGCCGACGATGATGAGGCGGAAGGCCTGTGCGCCGTAGCGATGGGTCAATCCGTAGACCACGCCTGCGGTCGCCAGCCCGCCGCCCAGCGCTCCGCCGGTGATGACCGCGCCACCTGCGCCGAAGAACGTCGTCGCCAGCAGCGCCCCGCTGTAGGAGCCGGTGGCGAAACCGATGATGTCGGGGGAGCCGAGTGGGTTCGCGGTGATGGTTTGGAAGATCATTCCCGAGATTCCCAGCGCCGCGCCGCAGGCCAGCGCGGCAACCACGCGGGGCGCGCGCCATTCCAGCACGACGGTGTGGGCGAAGCTGGCGTCGGACCAGATCGCCTCGAAGACCTGGGCCGGTGACAGCGGGTAATCCCCCCATCCCAATCCCAGCAATCCCAGGATCAGCGCTGCTGCGGCGATGCTGGCGCCGACCGCGCCCCGGCGGCTCACAGCGTCACCAACTTGGGGCGAAGCGCCAAATGGATCAGTATCGGCGCGCCGATGAAAGCGGTGACGATGGCCGCCTTGATTTCCGCTGGGCTAACCACCAGCCGTCCGATGATGTCAGCCGCCAAGAGCAGCGACGGCCCGAAAAGCGCCGAGAGGGCCAGCACCCAGGGTTGGGACGGGCCAGTCAGCCGTCTGGCCAAATGCGGCACCATCAGGCCGATGAAGCTGATCGGTCCGGCCAAAGCCGTGGCGCTGCCAGCGAGCAGGCTGATGGCGGCCACCGCGAGCACCCGGGTCAGCAGCAGATTCACCCCCAGGCTCGTCGCGGTGTCCTGGCCCAGCACCAGCGCGTCCAACGCCGGCCCGATGGCCAGCGCGATGACTGCCCCGGCCAAGGCGAATGGGATGAGCGGGAGGATGACGTTCCAAGATTTATCGGTCAGCGAGCCGAGTTCCCAGGCGACCATCGCGTTGAAGGCTTGGCGGTCGGTCAGCCGGATCGCGCCGGTCAGCCCGGCCAGCACCGCACCCAATGCCATCCCCACCAGCACCAGGCGCAGCGGGTCGCCCAAACCCAGCGCGGAAACGACGATGCTGGCGACTAGCGCTCCGACTAGGCCGAATAACACGTAGTATCCGGGTTGGTCGATGCCGAGCAGCCCCACTGCCAGCGCCACCGCTGCGGCGGCGCCGGCATTCACACCCAAGATGCCCGGATCGGCCAACGGATTGCGGGTGAGCGCTTGGATCAGCGCTCCGGCAAGCCCCAACGCGGCCCCGACAACCAGTCCGGCGACGGTGCGCGGCAGGCGCAGCCCGATGACAAGGCTCACTGCTTCCGGGCTGGCCGGTCCACCCGTGAGGGCGGCGGCCACCTCCGGCAACGGGATGGCTTTGGCGCCCAACGCCAGCGATGCCAGACTCAGGATTGCCAGCAGTGCCAGCGCCAGCAGCAGGCTTCCCCAACGCCAGCGGCGGTTTGCCCGCAGTTGGACGGCGAGCGCGGACGGCTCGGCAGTGGCGGCAGGGGGGCTGGCAAAACGCACCCGTGTAGTCTAACCCACTTAATTTAGGATAGCCTTGCCTTGGTCTTGCCAAATGAGTTGGCAATGAGTTGAAGGAAGCTATGAAACCCCGTTCCGTTCTTATTTCCAGCCTCGTCGGCTGCCTCGTTCCGTTATTCGCATTGTCCGCCTGTGCCACCGCCACGCCAACTCCTGCCCCCAGCGAAACCGAGTCCACGCCTGCCAGCAGCGCGTTCCCAGCGACGGTGGAGACAAAATTCGGCGCGGTGACGATCACCGCCGAGCCAACCCGCATCGTCGCGTTGGGCTGGGGCGATGCCGAGACGGTCTTGGCGCTGGGCGGCCAGCCGATAGCGGCGAGCGATTGGCTGGGATTCGGCGGCGAGGGCGTCGGCCCCTGGTCTGCTGGGCTGTATCAGCAGGCGCCGCAGATTTTGGGCACGTTGGAGCTGTCTTACGAAGAGATCGCCGCGCTGACGCCAGACCTGATCCTAGATGTGCGCTCTTCCGGGGACGCCGAGCGTTACGAGCGGCTGAAGTCCATCGCCCCGACAATCGGAGTTCCAGATGGCGGTGACGCCTATCTGACCAGCGTAGAGCAGCAGGTTGAGATGATCTCCGCCGCGCTCGGCAAGGCCGAGGAGGGGAAAGCCCTGATCGAGAATCTGAACGCGGCCTTCACCAAGGCGGCGGCGGACCACCCGCAATGGAAAGAGACGACCATCACCGCCGCCACCCGCACTTCAGAGGGTTGGGGCGCGTATATCACCGGCTCTGACCGGGTAACCTTCCTGGAGCGGCTGGGCTTCGTCCAGAATCCAAAGATTGCGGAGTTGAAGCCCAACGAGGGTGCTCTCGGCTTCTCAGTGTCGCTGTCCAGCGAGCAGATCAGCCTTTTCGACGCTGATCTGATCGTCGCCTTCCCGATCTGGATCGACACCGCCGAGATCACCGAAGACGCCATGTGGAAGCAAATCCCAGCCGTGGCAGCCGGTCACACCGTTGTAATCGACGGCGACCTGTCAGCGGCCTACTCGGTCGCCACCGTGCCAGGCAACCTCTACGCCCTAGAGCACCTGGTCCCGCTGATCGAGCAGGCGCTGGCCAAGTAGCCAGACTCCGCGCTTTTCCCAGGCGGCCTGGGTGGCTACCTCTTCTGCGCCACCAGCCAGGAGGTCGGCAACATCGGGAGATAATGGGCCGAGGCGTTGGAGCGCCCGGTGAAGTTTGCCGGACTTCGACCCGTCCGCCGCCAACGAGAGGCTCTTGCGCTGACGGCGGACCTGCTGAATCGGGTTAGGGGCGCAAGCCCGCTTTGTAGGCGAGGGTGATTAGGGCGGCGCGGTCGGAGACGCCTAGTTTCATCATGGCGCGGTTGATGTAGGTTTTCGCGGTCAGGGTGGTGATGTAGAGTTCGTCGGCGATTTGTTGGTTGTCCATGCCGCGTGCGGCGCTTTGGAGGGCTTCCAACTCGCGGGCGGTGAGGTGTTCCAGCAGGCGGGCGGCTTCGGGGTCGATGGGGGTGGTGTTGTCGGCGGCGATGTGGCCGATGGCGGCGCGGGCGGCGTTCGCGCTCAATGCGCCGCCGCCTTCGTAGACTTCGGTGATCGCGGCGGCGAGTTCGGGCGGGCGGACGCCTTTGGACAAGAATCCGTTAGCTCCGGCTTTGATAGCGGCGAGCACGTTCTCGTCTTGGTCGAACGTGGTCAGCACCATGATCCGCACTTCAGCCGGGGGGTGGGCGCGGCGGATGCGGCGGGTGGTTTCAACACCGTCGATGCCGGGCATCCGCAAGTCCATCAACACCACGTCCGGGGTGGCTGTTTCCAGCGCCCGGACGGCTGTCAGTCCGTCGCCTGCCTCAGCGACCACTTTCATCCCCGCTTGGGCGTTGATGATGGCCCGCAATCCGACCCGGATCATCTCCTGGTCGTCCACCAGCATCACTTCGATCATCGCGCCCGCCTTCCGGCGACTGGCAGGCTGGCGCGCAGCGTGAACAGAGCGTCGTCGGAGTCCAGATCAATGCGTCCCCCGGCTGACGCGGCGCGTTCCCGCATCCCGATCAGCCCGTAGCCTCCCGGCACTGGTTTGGCATCGCCGCCGCCGGGTTTGCGGCGGTTGACTGCCTTGATGTGAATGTTGCCGCGTTCGGCGGCGATGTCGAGGCGGACGATTCCGGTGCCGTGCTTGCGGGCGTTGACCAAGGCTTCTTGGACGATCCGGTAGGCCGCCGCCCCGGTTTGCGGGTCGAGCCGGTCAGGCTCGGCGGCGATGTTGGCGGCGACGTCCATCCCGGCTTGGCGAAACTCGT
>JAIRXX010000075.1 GCA_031268065.1 Propionibacteriaceae bacterium | reverse complement strand
CCCGGTCGATGGCCAACGAGACGTCGGTGAAGACTTCCAGCGAGCCGTAAGTCTTCGACAAGTCGGTCGCGGTGAGCGGCGTCTTGCCCACCGGCGCGGGCTTCGGGAACCTGATCTTGGCCTTCTTGTCCGCCGCCCGCTCATCCTCCAGCCCGGACAGCATTTTCTCCGCCCGCTTGGCCATATTCGCGGCGGCTACCGCTTTGGTGGCCTTGGCTCGCATTTTGTCGGCCTGGGCCAGCAATACCTCCGCTTTCCGCTCGGCATTGGCCCGCTCGCGTTTCCGGCGCTTCTCGTCCGTTTCGCGCTGGAGCAGGTAGTGCTTCCAGTCCATCGAGTACTGGTCGATGACAGCCCGGTTGGCGTCAAGGTGGAAGACCTTGTTGACCGTCGTCTCCAACAGCCCGGCGTCGTGGGAAATCACCAGCAGCCCGCCCGGATAGCCGCCGAGGTAATTGCGCAGCCAGATGATCGAATCGGCGTCGAGGTGGTTGGTCGGCTCGTCCAGCAAAAGATTGTCCGCACCTGCGAAGAGGATGCGGGCCAACTCCACCCTGCGGCGTTGGCCGCCCGACAAAGTGCCCAGCGGTTGCGCCAGAACCCGATCTGGCAGCCCCAGGTTGGCAGCCATCCGCGCCGCTTCCGCCTCCGCGCCGTATCCCCCTGCTGCGGCCAATTCGGCCTCTGCGCGGGCGTAGGAGCTCATCGCCTGTTCCCGGCCCTCATCGTCGGCAGCCATCGCCAGCGAGTAGCGTTGAATCCTGGAGATTATCGAATCTAGCCCTCGGGCGCTCAGAATCCGATTCTTGGCGAGCTGGTCGAGATTCCCGGTGCGCGGGTCTTGCGGAAGGTATCCGATCTGCCCGGTGCGGTTCACTTGGCCAGCTGCCGGCAGTCCCTCTCCGGCGAGGATTCTGGTGAGCGTCGTCTTCCCGGCGCCGTTGCGCCCGACCAGGCCGATCTTGTCTCCGGGGGCGAGTTGGAAAGAAGTCGGGCGCAGCAACAACTGCGCTCCAGCCCTCACTTCCACTTCACGCGCAACCAACACTTCCACACCAACCTATTCCGATATTGCCGCCGCCCCAGCACAGCGCCGGACGATGGAGCCGTTCATCGGCGTTCACGCGCCTGGGCGGAATTTGCGTCTTTTCGGCGGCGTCAAATCTTGGGCTGGTTCGTCGTAACCGACCCAACGCACCTGGGAGCCTTCCACAGTGAAGGTCGTCACGCTCGCCAACCGCGCCTGCCGGTGGCGCGGATCGTGGGGCAACAACTTCCCCTGGGCGGATAGCCTGGCCATCCAGATGGGCAATTCGTGGCTGACGATGACCGCATCGCCTCCGGCGCGGGTGGCGGCTTCGTGGGCGCTTGCGATGGCGGCATGCATCCGGGCGGCGATCTCCCGATACGGTTCGCCCCAGCTGGGCCGCAGCGGATTGCGGAAAGCCCACCAATTCGCCGGATTCCGAAAGAGCGCGTAATCCTTGCCGAAGGAGACGCCCTCGAAGACATTGCCCGCTTCTATCGCCCGCCGGTCAAGGTGTACTTCCAATTCCGGATGCCCAGCCGCTATCGGCGCCATCGTCTCCAACGCCCGTTGCAGCGGAGAACTGACCAGGTGGACCAAATTAGCCCCGGCGAAATACTCCCCCAAGCGCACCGCCATCTGCCCCCCGAGGTCGCTCAGCCCGAAGCCGGGCAAGCGCCCGTAGAGCACAGCCTGCGGATTGTGTACTTGCCCATGACGAACCACCTTGACGACACTCATCATGGCCTCAACCAACTAAGGCAGCCGACACTTCGCAAAGGCCCCTAGCGGCCGGCGCGGCGACGCTGGATGCGAGTGCGCTTGAGTAGCTTGCGGTGCTTCTTCTTCGCCATCCTCTTGCGACGCTTTTTGATGACCGAACCCACTGATAGACCTCTCAAATCGTTCCTGGCAGCCGAAACGGCCAACCAAGTACCAGAGTTTAGTCGAGACGACGCGCAAGGCGGAAATCCTGCTTCACTTTCTCCCCCTGGGAGACACTTCTGAAGGCTGGCGCCAGCGGCTAGATGACCTCGTAAAACGAATTTTTCAGGTACTCGTCCACTGCGCGCTCCGGCACGCGGAAAGTCCGCCCGAAGCGGACGGCTTCGAGTTGCCCGGCGTGGATCAACCGATAGACGCTCATCTTGGACACCCGCAAAATGCCAGCCACCTCATTCACCTTGAGGAACTTAACCTTGTCGATTGAAACTAGCTCGTCCATAATGCCTTGGGAACATCCTTTCCGGACCTCAGGGTACCGGTATCAGCCGGATTCGCAAACTCGGTTTTACGGTCTCGCCCAGGCCCTTGACGAAGCTCGCCGCGAAGAGTTATAGCGTGGCGTCCAAGTTACCTAGCCAGAGCCGAACTGCGGTCCCGCGCGGCCTCCATCGCCTGCATGAAAGCCGCTTTGACCCGGTTCTCCTCCAGTTGGCGCAAAGCGGCAGCCGTCGTACCGCCTGGGGAGGTGACCCGCTCGCGCAGCACCGTCGGATGCTCCCCGCTCTCCACCAACAGCTTCGCCGAGCCGAACATCGTCTGGGTGACCAGCTCAGTGGCGATGCCGCGCGGCAGGCCGAGCATCACACCGGCGTCGATCATCGCCTCGACGACGAAGAAGAGATAGGCCGGTCCCGATCCGGAAATGGCGGTCACCGCGTCCTGGTATTCCTCCGGGACGACTACGGCCTTGCCGACGGCCTCCAGCAGGGCGCAGACCCGGCGCAGCTGGGCATCGGTGGCATTAGCCCCGGCTGATATCGCGGCCATCCCCTCGTCCACCTGGGCCGGGGTGTTGGGCATCACCCGCACCACCGGCGTTCCAGCGGGCATGGCTGCCTCGATACGGCTGGTGGTGACACCGGCGCACAGGGAGACGACCAGCGTGCCGGGGCGCAATGCCGAGGCCACCTGGGGCAGCACCTCGCCGATGTCCTGCGGCTTGACCACTATCACCACGGTGTCCGAAGCGGCCACCGCGCTGGGGATGTCGGCGGTGTCAACGCCATATTTGGCGGCTATCTGCGCCATCCGGGGCGCAGACCGGTCCACTGCCACGATCTGACGCGCGTCCCAATCCGCCCGCAGCAAGCCAGCGATCAGGTTCTCCCCCATCACCCCGCTGCCGATTACAGCCAATCTGCTCATTTGACTAACAACTCCCCGACTTGGATAGCGTTGAGGGCGGCGCCCTTGCGCAAGTTGTCCGCGCAGCAGAAGAAGATCAGACCCCTGCCGTCAGGCACCGACTGGTCCGCCCGGATGCGGCCAACATAGCTGGGGTCTTTGCCAGCGGCGAACCTGGGATTGGGGATGTCGGCGAGGACGACTCCGGGGGCGTCTCGAAGCAACTCGACAGCTCGGGCCACGTGCAGCGGGTTTGCGAATTCGGCATGGACCGAGAGCGAGTGGCCGGAGAACACCGGGACGCGCACGCAGGTGCCAGCGACGGCCAAATCCGGAATGTGCAGAATCTTGCGCGACTCGTTGCGGAGCTTCTGCTCCTCGTCGGTCTCCCCGCTGCCATCGTCCACCAGCTTCCCGGCTAGCGCCACCGCGTTGAAGGCGATGGGGAGGGCGTACGGCCCAATGTCGCCGTCTGGGTAGGCGGCGCCGTCCAGGGCCAACCGGGCCGGATCGGACACCGCGCGGGTCTGCTCGGCCAAAGTCCGCACCCCAGCCAGCCCGGAGCCGGACACCGCCTGATAGGTGGCGATGGCCAACCGGCGCAACCCAGCCTCGTCATGCAGCGGCTTGAGGATCGGCATGGCCGCCATCGTGGTGCAATTGGGATTGGCGATGATGCCTTTGGGCGGGTCCACCGCGTCTTCCGGGTTGACCTCGCTGACCACCAACGGGACTTCGGGATCGCCGCGCCAAGCCGAAGAGTTGTCCACCACGACCGCACCGGCGGCGGCCACCCGAGGCGCCCACTCCCGCGAAGTACCCGCCCCGGCAGAGAAGAAGGCGATGTCCAACCCGGCGAAATCGGCCTTGGCCAAATCTTCCACCGCGACCTGCCGCCCATCCCAAGCCAGCAACTTGCCCGCCGACCGGGCAGAGGCAAAATAGCGAATCTCATCGACGGGGAATTTCCGCTCCGCCAAAAGGGCGCGCATCACGCCGCCGACCTGTCCAGTAGCTCCAAATACTCCAACACGCATAGCCGTTAGCTTAGTCCAACACCCTCGCCCAGCCAGCGCCCAACCAACACCCGCGCCAATCCCAATGGCCAGACCCAAAAAGTGTCTACCCCTCATTGACTTGTTTGTCGAGTAGGGATAGACTAAAACGGTGAATCGCAGAGAGGTCCTCAAGAAGCTCAAGCAGGCCGCGAAAGCCAGGGCCTTTCCTACGCCGAGCAGGAGGCGACCCGGCACACCACGATCACCATCGGGTCCACGGTGAGCAGGCTCAAGCGGCACAACGAGATAGACGAGGTGACGGCCCGGCTGTTCTGGGACCAATACGCCGACGAATTCGGAAAGGGGTGGTGGCGATGAGCACCACGGGCAAACGCCGCGAGGTGGTCGTGAGGGCCGAGCGCGGCACGAAATGGTGGGCGCTAGTCTGCGACGAGGCCCACGCCGTTGGGCAGGTGCGCAGGCTCGATCAGTCCGACGCCGAGATGCGGGAGATGATAGCGGAGGGCCTGGGGATCAGCGAGGACGCTTTCAGCATCCGGCTGGAGGTCGTGCTGCCGGAGGAGTACCGCCAGGCAGCGACCGAGGCCGAGCGCCTTCGCGCCCAGGCAGAGCAGGCGTCCGCCGAGGCTGCGGCGCTGAGCAGGCGGGCCGCGCGGCTGCTCGCCGCCCGGCACATGACCTTGCGGGATATAGGCACCGTCATGGGAATCTCGTACCAGCGCGCCCACCAGCTCGTCAGCCAAGCGTGGCCAGAGCTGGATCTAGGCGAAGATCGCGTTGTGGACCGCAGACATTGAGGAAGACTGACATGGAACTCATCGCAGAATGCGAGCGCTACGAAGGCTGGTGGATCGTAGATGTGCCAGCCGTGCGGGGCCTACACACCCAGGTTCGCAGACTCGACCAAGTTGAGGCGATGATCAAGGACGCCGCCAGCCTGCTCCTTGACCGGCCCGAGAGCGATTTCACCGTCTGCGTTGCGCCGAAGCTGCCACCAGACGACCAGCCAGCGCGCCCGGAGGTACTCGAAACCCCAACCTTCTGATCCGTAGTCAGATGCTCTATCCATTAAGCTACGGGCGCTCAGATGCAAAGAGAGAGTCTACCCAGTCATACGGCGGGAGTC
>JAIRXX010000310.1 GCA_031268065.1 Propionibacteriaceae bacterium | reverse complement strand
ATAGTTTCGGGGCTGGCCCAAGTTGGACCAGCGAGGTCTACCAAGGCCCCGTAGCGCAGTTGGTTAGCGCGTCGGCCTGTCACGCCGAAGGTCGCGGGTTCAAGTCCCGTCGGGGTCGCTCCAAGCGGCCAGGTAGCTCAGATGGTAGTAGCGCATCCCTGAAAAGGATGAGGTCACCGGTTCGATCCCGGTCCTGGCCACCCCCGCCAAATACGCTCAAACCCGCTCCAAGCGGCTAGGAGACGCCCTGGGCGGCGATTATCGCGTCACGTAGTTCTCGGCGCTTCTTCTGCTCCTCGGGGTCTGGGACCGGCACAGCGGCCAGCAGACGCTGGGTGTAGGGATGCTGGGGGTTGTTGATGATCTCCGCAGTGGGGCCGATCTCCACCAAGTGCCCGTCTTTCATCACCGCCACCTGGGAACTCAGCATCTCGACAACGGCTAGGTCGTGGCTGATGAACAGGCAGGCGAAGCCGTAGCGGTCCTGCAAGTCGTAGAACAGCTTGAGCACATTCGCCTGCACCGACACGTCAAGAGCCGAGGTCGGCTCGTCAGCGATGAGCAGCTTCGGCTCCAACGCCAAGGCGCGGGCGATGCCTATCCGCTGCCGCTGCCCGCCGGACAATTCGTGCGGATAGCGGTTGCGCATCGAGGTGGGCAGTTCAACGGAGTCGAGCAATGCCTCAACCCGGTTGGACAGCTCCCGACCGCGCAGCTTTTCGTGCAGGAAGAGCGGCTCCCCAATGGACTCCCCCACCGGAAGGCGCGGATTGAGCGAGGAACCGGGGTCTTGGAAGACGATGCCGACATTGCGGCGGAACGGCACCAGCTCGGCATTGGTGGCTCTGGTGATGTCGCGCCCGGCGACCGACAGCTTCCCTTCGGCCACCGGCAGCAGCGCAACCGCCGCCCGGCCAATGGTCGTCTTGCCCGAACCGGACTCTCCCACCAGGCCCATCACCCGGCCTGGGTCGATACGAAGGTTGATGTGATGGGCGGCCCGGAACGGCTTCCGCCTGCCCTGGCCGGGATAGTCTATGGAGACATCCTCCATCAGCAGCGCGGCGGTGGCTCCGGGATCACCGGGCGCCAACGGTATCGGGTCGCCTTCTGCGGCGGTCATCGAATAAGTCAGCGCCGGATGGTTGTCTTCCAACGCCTGGCCCAGATGCGGCACTGCCGCCAGCAGCGATTGGGTGTAGGGATGCTGGGGGCGGTTGAAGATCTCGTCGCTGGTGCCATGCTCGACCACCCTCCCGTCTTTCATCACGATGATCCGGTCGGCGAGATCGGCCACCACGCCCATGTCATGGGTGATCAGGATGATCGCCGCGTCCACCCGCTCCCGCAACTCCCGCATCAGCTTCAGGATTTCCGCCTGGACGGTGACGTCTAGCGCCGTCGTCGGCTCGTCGGCGATCAGCATCTTCGGGTCGCAGGCCAAGGACTGCGCAATCATGATCCGCTGCCGCTGCCCGCCCGACAATTGGTGCGGGAATTTGTTGTAGGAATCGGCGGGATCGGGAATCTCCACCAACTCCATCAATTGCAGCGCCCGCTTCTTTGCGACCGACGGCGCCATCACGTAGTGCGCACGCAGCGTCTCCGCGATCTGGAAACCCACGGTGTAGACCGGGTTGAGCGCTGTCATCGGCTCTTGGAAGATGACGGCAATCTCGTTGCCGCGAATTTCCTGCAATTCCCGGCTCGCCAGCCCGATCAGCTCGATCCCTTTGAGCTTTGCCGATCCGCTGGCCCGCCCATTTGCCGGGAGCAGGCCGATCAGGCTCATTGACGATTGGGTCTTGCCCGATCCAGACTCGCCAACGATGGCGAGCACTTCACCGGCGTGCAAGTCGTAGCCGATGTGCTCGGCGGCGGCGAACCACTCGCCGTTGACCCAGAAGTTCACACTGAGGTCGCGGACTTCCAGCACGACATCGCCGCGTTTGATCTCACCCTCGCCTATTTGCCTGGACAGCCTAACGGCGTCTTGCAGCGTCTCCCCGATGGTCTCGGGCGCCTTCTCGGCTGGGATTTCAGCTTGCTGGCTCACTGCTCCACCTCCTTGGAAACGGCAATTTTGGCCGCCGCCCTGCGGGTGGCTTTCTCCAATTCCCGCTGGGAGGGGATGCGCTTGGTCCTGGGGTCGTAGGCGTCGCGCAGCCCGTCACCGATGAAATTGACGCTCAGCGCAATCAGGATTATGAATAGTCCCGGCCACCAGAACAGCCAGGGCCGGGTGGCGAATGCCCCCTGGTTGACCGAAATCAGATTGCCGAGGGAGACGTTCGGGGGCGAAATTCCGAAACCGAGGAAACTGAGCGCCGTCTCCAGCACCACTGCCTGCGACATCAGCAAGGTGACGTTGACGATGACCACCCCGACGGCGTTCGGGAGGATGTGCTTGGTGATGATCCGCCAATTTGACGCGCCGGAGACTCGGGCGGAATCCACGAATTCCTGCTCGCGCAGGGTGAGGAATTCGCCGCGCACCAGCCGGGCCATCGTCGGCCAGAGGATCAGGCCGAGCGCCAGCGCGAGCAGAACTGGCATATTTGCCCAGATAAATTCGGTCGCCTCCCGAGGCCAGCCGAATTTGTCGCCGGCGATGGAGAGCAGCCTGCCCAGCACCGCGCCGACCACGATAACCGGCAGCACGATGAACAGATCTGTGAGCCGCATCAGCCACAGGTCGAGCCGGCCCCGGAAATATCCGGCCAGCGAACCGATGGTCACACCGACCACCAATGCGGTCAGCCCCAGGATCACCATCACCAGCAGCGACGTCTTCACCCCCGACATCACCTGGGCGAAATTGTCCAGGCCGATGTTGTCCTGCCCGAAGGGGTGGTTGCCGAGGCTGAAGCCGGGTCCGCCCAGCCATTCCGGGAGAGTTACGGTGGGGGCGCCGTTGTTCTCCATCGGATGGGTCCGGTTGGGGTCGTGGTATTGCCACCAGCCGGGGATCGGGCCGATGCCCATCGCCGAGAACGCGAAGAGCGCGATCAGCGCCAACACGCCAAGCCCGCCCATCGCGCCCTTATGGCGGAGGAATCTGCGCAGGACGATCTGGCCTTGGGAAAGCCCTTCGACTTCCTTTATCTCGATGGCGTTGTCGCCCCGGGTGGATAGCTGGTCCTTGGATTCCATGTCGCTCATGCGTTCACCCGAATCCTTGGGTCGAGCAGCGCGTAGAAGAAGTCGGCGGCGAGGTTGGCGATGATCGCCACCGCGCCGGTGATCATCACGTAGGCCATGATCGGCGCCACTTCACTCTGCCGCAGCGAGTCGATGAAGAGCTTGCCCATGCCCGCCCAGCCGAAGATGGTCTCCGTCATCACCGCGCCGCCAATCATGGCAACCAGGTCCACCGGGATGACCGCCGCCAGCGGCATCAGCGCGTTGCGCAGGGCGTGCCGCACGATCACCACGCGCTCGGACAGGCCCTTGGCGCGCGCGGTGCGGATGTAGTCCTTGGAAAGCACTTCCAACATCGCGCCGCGCTGGTAGCGGGTGTAGGAGGCGAAGGAGATCAACACCAGCGCTATCGTCGGCAGCAGGATGTGGGTGAAGCGGTCGAGGCACTGCACCCAGAAGTCCCCGCCAAGATTAGGCGTCTCGGCGCCGATGGTGGCGATTGGCCGCCCGTGGATGGCGTTGGAGCGGTAATACATCGGATAGACCTGCATCACCCGGTCAACGAAAGTCAGCGCCGCCATCACAGCGGCCACGATGGCGCCCCCGCGCATGGAGACGCCCCGGTCTGTGCCGCCGAAGAGCCAGCCGACCCCGCAGCCACAGGCGATGGCGAGGGCCAACAGCCCGAAAAGCAACGGCCAGTCCACCACGTAGTAGTAGAACAGATACATCAAGGGGTAGTAGAGCGCCAGCCCCACGGCAGCAGTGGCCAGCGCCGAATAGAGGGCGCGTCTGTTGGACAGCCCCGCGAACGCCAGGGTGACGGCCAATGCGGTGCCTGCGCCGAGGACACCCAGCCCGAGCGGGCCGATCTGCGGCGAATCCAGCCACCCGGACCAGACGATCAGCAATAAAGTGGCCAGGGTCACCGCGGCCGCAGTGCCGAAGACGACCAACTTGCGTCTCGCCCTTCCGCCCAGCGCACCTGCCCAGAACAGCCCGGAAACTACGGCCACCGCGATCACGAAGAGCCAATTCACCCCTGGATCGGCGAGGAAGTCGTTCAAACCAATCGCCAGAAATTGCTTCAGCAGCACCGCCACCCAGAACACCGGCAGCGAGTAGAGCATGAAGGAGACGAAGGTGATCGAGTAGTCGAAAGTGGTGTACTGCCGCAGGGCGGAGACGATGCCCACCGTGATGCCGAGCAGCAGCGCCAAGAGCGTGGCGAAAAGGATCAGCGACACCGAGGTGCTGACCGCGCCCACCATCAGGTCTGAGACTTTCTGCTGGCTGCGCCAGGCGATGCCGAAATCGCCCTGGATGAAAGAGTGCAGCCAATTCCAGTAACGGGTGATCCAAGGGGCGTCCAGTTGCAACATCGCCACCCGGCTGGCGATCAAAACTTCTTTGTTGGGAGCTGTGCTGGTGCGCAGATCGTCCAAGGGGTCTGCGGCGGTGTCCACCATCAGATGCACGACGACCGAAAGCACGAACAACGTGCCCAGCGCCAGCGCGAAACGGCGGGCCAAGAACCGGATCATATGCCTACTCTTGCTCCAAACTCATCCAGACGACAGATTGGGGCGCCTCCTCGAAGGCGCCCCAATCGCGTTTTTCGATGGGGTTTAGGTTACGCCATCTCGGCCCAAATGCCTATGTCAGCTTCCAAGTCCAGAAGTTCCAGAAGATGGTTGGCGAGATGGTGATCGGATCGACACCGCTCAAAGTCTTGCTGAAAGCTGTGGCGCCGGGGAACTGGTAGAGCGTCAGCCCGAAAGCGTCATCGACCAGAATCTTCTCCACTTCCTCGTTGATCGCCTTCTGCCGGGCGGTATCGATGGTCACGTTCAATTCGGCGTACAACTCGTTGATCTTCTTGTTGTTGTAACCGGAGAGGTTGTTCAGCCCGGGGCCGTCCTCGGTCATGATGAAGTTGGCCGCAGGCTCAGTGGCAGCCGGAGATACGGTCTGCCAGCCGAAGATGGAGGCGTCGTAGGTGCCGTCGCCCAGCTTGGCGCCCCAGTTGTCGTCGCCATTGTCAATGACCTCGAAGCCAGCCTGCTCAGCCGATTCCTTGATCAGGGAGAATTCCTGCTGGCGGCGCACATTCGACTTGCCATAGAGGATGCGAACCTTGGGAGCTTTCACCCCTGCATCGGCCAACAGCGCCTTGGCGCCTTCAATGTCAACCTGGTCGTACTGAGTGGACATGCCGTTGGCTGCAGTCGTGTCGGCATAGTTTGACGAGCCGGGCACCAGATTGAAGGAGTTGCGCACCTCGGCGTTCGGGTTCAGCGGCTTGATGATCTTGTCCACGATTTCCTGGCGGGGAATCGTCTTCAGGAAGGCCTGCCGCACCTTGAGCGCCTTGGCGGCGTCCTTGTTGTAGGTCTTCGGATCGAAGGGGCCGCCGTTGTCGAAGGTGAGGTCGATATGCTCGTAGGTGGCCTCGTCGCCGGAGATCACCGTGACGTCCTTCAGCGCGTTCAGCGCGGTGAGCACATCAGCGGTGGGCTGTGGGGAGATCAGCTGGACTTCGTCGTTCTGCAAGGCTTGCACATTCGCCATCGGATCCTCGTTGTAGCGGATCGTCATGATGTCTGTCGGAGCAGTCAATTCACCCTTGTACTGCGGGTTCTTGGTCAGGGTGATGTACTGCTTCTCCTTGTATTCAGTGATGTTGTACGCGCCGCTGCCGACAACCAGTTCGGCCTCTTCCGGCATCTTGGTGTAGTTCCAATCCTGGTTCCACACGTTGGCAATCTTGGACAGCGAAGCTGCGTCTTTGTCCTGGAAAGCTTTCAACAGCGCGGCTTTGGCGGCGGTGGGATCGGCTGTCCCCAGCGCCCGCTTGGCCACGATGTGGGCCGGGAGGCTGGCGCCGAAATAGGTCAAGTCATTCTCCCAGTCGGCAAATGGCACCGAGAAGGTGAAGGTAGCGGACTTGCCGTCTTCGCTGATCTCCGGGAATTCCTTGATCAGGTTGATCCCGTTGATGTTGGAGTTGAAGTAGACCTTGCCGTCGGCAACCGGCTTGAGCGAGCCGTCCTCGTTCTGCAGCGCTTTGATTTCGTCGGAGTCTTTTACGGTGTTGTACACCGACGAGGTTGAGGCCCAGCCCAGCACCATATCGGCGGCATCCACCGGCACGCCGTCTGACCACAGCGCGGTGTCGGCCATCGTCAGCTTGATCTTGAGCGGATCGTCGGAAAGCTTCTCATAGCTGCCGTAAGACTTGTTCTGCACCAGGTTGAGGTCTTTGTCGTAGTAGATGAAATTGTCCCGGGTGAGATAGATGATGTTGTGGTTAGCCGTGGCATTGCCAAAGTTGGTGACCGCATTCATCGTGTACATCGGCTGATTCCACATGACGGAAACTGTCGTGTCGGTGTCGAGGTCCGACTGCTGCGGCGAAGGGACCGGCGCGCACGCTGAGAAGGCTAACGCCCCAGCCATGAGCAGCGGAACCGCAGTGAAAAACTTGTTACCCAATGTTCCTCCAAAGGTAAAGGGCTTGCGCCCACTTGACAGCGCTTAACCGTACCCGCAAGCGCCCCCCAAGTTCAACGCATCGGCGCAATCGTCACAAAGTCGTGATGAAGCCAGCCCCCTCATTTGCTCAGTATGTGCGCCTTCTGGATATTCAGCCTAATCTCTAATCAGCCTGCCGCAAACGACACTGCTGCCTCTCCCACTCGAACTCGCCCGTGCCACGCTTTCAACGATTGCCAGCTAACACCTCGCTACGATGGTTGCCAGTTCTTCGCTCATGGCTTCAGTCACGACGCCGCATTCAGCGACACTGGTTTTCGACCCTGACTTATGATCCGGCAAAGAACCTTCCGCAAAGCCACTGACTGCCGCCTCACGAACCTGTCCGCCCGCACAAGTTAGAGTGATCCCCGCCTCGACTTCTACGCGAGATTCAACCAAGACAAATCTCCCCGGACCTTCCATGATGAACTCAGCGTCCAGCGCTGCCGCGACTGAGCCAGTGCTGGCGAAACCATCTACTCGCAGCCCGGACAATGCCTCCCAGATCACGGCGCGGACCGCGCTATCTGCAACAGTCTCGGCTTTCCCTCCCACAGCGACTGTCACGTCAAGATCAGCCAGCGCTTCGTGTCTAATCGGCGTCGCTGAATCGCTTTGCGCCTGGAACGATCTCCACCCCACGACTTTAAAAGCCGAGACATCAAAGGAATTGAGCTTCATCGTCGCCAGATTCCCATCGTCGCAATTCAGCAATGAAACCGGCTCGCTCTGCAGCGGGGCTTCTCCTGCTTGCGTCGGAGTCCGAGATTCCACTGGCGACGGCGTGCAGCCAGCCTGCGGCATCAGCGCCAGGCAAAGAATGACTGCCCCGACCCGTGCGAACGTCCTGACCCCGCTTTGACCCGGCGGGCGCGAAAAACGCGCCCCACCCTGGCCGGTGAGAACGGCTAGCCTTTTCGCCAGTCCCATTTTCGCCCTCTTCCGTCCCGGTCGAACCGACCACGATTTCTGCTCATCCGCCCGACATCGGCAGAGGCGTCGGGTGGAGTCTAGCGCACCAGGTACTTTGCGTTGCCCGCTAAAAGTGGCTAGCAACTTTCATCGAAACCTGGAGTGGGTTTAGCGGAAGCAATGCGCGGATATTGACGCATCAGGCGATGCGATGATATTCTCGCATCGCGCGATGCTTGAATTTCGACGCAGAAGGAGTTGCCATGCCCACCATCCCAGTACGCCGGTTCCGCGATATTGGCGCCGTGGTGCGGGCGGTGCGCGAGTCAAGAGGGATCACCCAGGAAGAATTAGCCGAGAGCCTTGCCTTCACCAGGGACTACTTGCGCACTCTTGAGCAAGGCAAGCCGACTCTCCATCTTTCCAGGCTGTTTCGGGTGCTTGACAACCTAGGCATCCGAATCTCAATCACCTACGCGCTGGAGGAAAAAGATGCCCAAAAGTGAGCACCTTGTCCTGTCCCTGCCACCAGAGGTAGTCGTCCCAGGCGGAGTCGGTGAATACGACGTCAGGCATCAGCCATCCGGTCCAGGTCGTCCAAAGAGCGGCTGACCGTCGGCTTACGAAACCTTCCACTCCCAGAAATTCCATAGGAAGTTGGGGGCTAGCGGGATGGGATCGACGCCCGTCACCGCTTTGGCGTTGAATGCCGTCATTCCAGGGAATTGGTAGATGGTCAAACCGTAGGCGTCGTCCAGCAGATACTTCTCGATCTTGCTGTTCAACTCCTGCTGCGCTGCCGGGTCTAAGCTCACTGCGATCTGATCCTCCAAATCGGTGACCTCCGGGCGGAGATAGCCGTTGTAGTTGTTCATCCCGTCCTTGACATAGTACGAAGCGCTCTCCGTCATTCCGGCAGTGGTCGTCGCCCAAGCGAAGATTGAGGCGTCATAGGTGTCTTCCATCAATTTCTGACCCCAGCTGGGATCGCCGCCGTCGATGATCTTGAACCCCGCTTGCTCGGCTGATTCTTTTATCAGCGCGAATTCCTGCTGGCGGCGGACATTGTTCTTGTCATAGAGGATGCGGACCTGTGGAGACTTCTCCCCGGCCTCAGCCAGCAGCGCCTTAGCCCCCTCGACGTCCACTTGGCCATACTCACCCACCATGCCGTTCGCGGCCACTGTGGCGTCATACATCGGAGAACCGGGCACTATGTTGTAGGAGTTGCGCACTTCGGCGGTCGGGCTGAGCGGTTTGATGATGTTGTCCACGATCGTCTGCCTGGGCACGGTCTTCAAGAACGCTCGGCGGACCTTCAAAGCCTTGTCCGCATCGCCTTGGTAAGCCTGCGGATCGAATGGCCCGTTGTTCCGGAAAACCAGGTCAATATGCTCAAAGGTGGCTTCCGGCTCGGTATTGATTTCCACGTCCTTCAACTCTTGCAGCGCTTTGAGCACGTCTGCAGTGGGCTGCGGGTAAATCACTTGCACTTCGCCATTCTGCAATGCCTGCACGGCGGCCATCGGATCACCGTTGAATCGCATGGTGAAAGTATCCACCGGGGCCTTGTGCGTCCCGGCATAGGCCGGGTTGGGCTTCAAAGTGACGTACTGATTCTCCCGGTAATCGTTGATGAGATAGGCGCCGCTGCCGACCAGCAGGTCTGGGTCGGTAGGCATTTTGATGAAATTCCAGTCGTTGTTCCACACATTGGAGATTTTCGACAGCGCGATGTTGTCGGACTCCTGGAAGGCTTTGATCAAAGCTGCTTTTGCGGCGGCGGGATCATCAATCCCCAGCGCCCGCTTAGCGACGATATGGGCTGGCAGACCCATCCCGAAGTAAAGCATGTACGGCTCCCAGTCAGCGAAAGGCTTGGAGTAGGTCAAAGTGACCGTCTTGGAGTCATCGCTGAGCTGTGGGAAATCTTTGATTAGGTCGATGCCATAGAGCTGGGTATCGAAGTAGACCTTCCCTTCGGCATTGGGCTTTAGGGTGTAATCGTCGTTGTAGAGACCGGCTTTCTCATCATCGGTGAGGTTGTTGAAAACCCCGCTCTCCGAACCCCAGGCCAGGATCACGTCGGCGGCGTCAACTTTGACGCCATCTGACCACATGGCTGTGTCAGCGAAAGTCATTTTGACCGCGAGCGGATCGTCGGAGACTTTCTCATAGCTCCCGTAGCTGGTGTTCGGCTGCAAATTCATCTGCTTGTCGTAATAGTCCCAGTTATCACGGGTTA
>JAIRXX010000238.1 GCA_031268065.1 Propionibacteriaceae bacterium | reverse complement strand
ACCCCGAATTGGCCGACTGGATCGCCGCCGTTGTCCATTTCCCCTGCTCTATGGTGGATCGGATCACGCCGCAAACAGTCGAAGCCGACGCCGCCGAAGTGCTCGGATTAGACGGCGTTTACGACAGATGCCCGGTGGTCACCGAATCGTTCACCCAGTGGGTGTTGGAGGACCGGTTCGGCGGCCCCAGGCCAGAATTCGAGCAGGCCGGGGTCGAACTCGTGGACGATGTGGGCCCGTACGAACTCATGAAGCTCCGGTTGCTCAACCTCTCCCATCAGGCCATCGCGTATTTCGGCCGCCTCATGGACTACCAATTCGTCTCCGACGCGATCCGCGATCCGCTGATCGCCGATTTCGTCCTCGGTTTCATGAAAGCTGACGCCGCACCCTCCCTGCCTGAGGTGCCGGGCATCGACATCGGCGGCTACGAGCAAACGCTGTTGCGCCGCTTCGGCAACACGGCCATCAAGGACACCGTTGCCCGCCTGGCGAGCGACGCTTCGGACCGAATTCCGAAGTGGCTCGTCCCACTGATCCGGGAAAGGCTTGCCGTCGGCGCAGATGTGGCCCACTCAGCCGCGATCATCGCCTCCTGGGCGCGTTTCGCCCAGGGCGTGGATGAGCGGGGGAAGGCCATCGAGGTCAACGACCGCCGCGCCGAAGACGTGCGGAACGCGGCCAGGCAGCAGGAATACGACCGGCTGGCTTTCCTGCGCCAACCCTCCCTCTTCGGCACCCTGGTGGCCGAACCGCGTTTCACCGAACCATACCTTCGCACGCTGAACGGGCTGCGCGACCTAGGCGTGCGGGCGACCCTGGAACGGCTCGCCGCCGGACAGCGCTGACACCGCCTGCCGGGCTGACCCGCTCATTTCCGCACCAATTCGGCTACCAGGCCGAGATGGTCAGAGCCGGAGATCGGGACGGAATGGGCGTTGTTGGCGTGGAAGCTGCGATTGGCCAGGATATGGTCGATCCCGATCAGCGGCGGTAAGAACGCGACGTCGCTGGGATAGGTGGGCACCCATCCCGACTCTGACTGCCGCACGGCGTCGGCCAGGCCAGTCGCCATGATCCGGCGCAGCGGCAGGTGCTCCAAGGTGGCGTTGAAATCCCCGGCGATGATGAGCGGGCTGGACATCTGCCGGGTGGCGAGCGCGGCGATGGCAGCCCCGTCTGACATCCACGAGGCTGTGGCGTGCAGCGGGCTGATCGGATGCACCCCGACGACCACATAGCGCCCTGCCGGATCGGCCACCTCCACGGCCACCGAGTGATACGTTGTCTCGGCGGCGTCCACCACGCTCAGCGGATGCCGGGCGAAAACCATCGTGCCTTCGGCGGTGTTGCCCCGGCTCGGCTGTCCGGCCTGGTAGGGCAACGTCTGGGCCAACTTCTCCGCCAGCCGGGCGGCCAACGGCTCGCTCACCTCGGTCAGCACCAGCGCCTGCGCCCCCTCCGCGCTGACCAGCGCGCTCACCGCGTCGGGATCGGCGTAACCGAAGCGCAGGTTGAGCGTCATCACTTTCAGCGCCGTACCCGGCCAGGGCGTGGCCGTGCGGAAGAGCGCCGACGTATAGGGCGCTATGGCCAAAACATTGCAGACCAAGCCGAATGCCATCACCAGGGCGAGCAATTTGGCTTTCCGCCGCGCGGCGAACACCGCCGCCAGCATCGCAAAAAGCCAGAGCGCCAGGGCGTGCGGGGCGAAGGTCGCGGCGAGCGCGAAGACGGCGCTCCAGGTCTGCGTAGCCGGGACGAGTGCGCTGACCAGGATCAAGGCACCGGCGAAAGCCGCCACCCACGCCGCAGCCAGCCAGGCAAATCGGCCCGCGCCCCTCTTCGGGGGAACGCGCCCGGCCCTGAGCGAAGCACTCTTGGCAGACGCGGGCGGACGCCCCACAGCCGCCGGGCTAGCTCCACGCCGGGTGGGACTAGCCTTCGTTTTCGCGCTGCCGGTTTTCACCGTTGCCTTAGCCATACCTGTGTCCATCTCTTCCCAAACTAGCAGCAGACCGAAACTCTACCTGGCGGAGCCGCCCTGCGCCGTACCCGATTCGGGTGAGTCATTTCCACCGGCCCAGCGCTGCGCAAAGATGTCATTTTGACCACTTTATTTTGCCAGCCATCCAGACCTTGCCGCAGCGCTGGGAGGCCGTATCGCCGGTTGCCCGCCGATGGGCAGCCCCAGCAAAGGGCACCGAGCAGGTGGGCCTCGATTTGCACAAGCTTTTGCTCATGGTTAGCATAAGTCTATCCGGTAGTTCTCCGAAGGAGGCGTCCAATGACCGCAACCGTGTTGAGCCGGGCCGACCAAGCGTACTGCCGCGTGCAGCGGGTTATACCAGCCGTCGAATGGGCCACCATGTCAGACGACGTGGAAGCCATCTGGCGGCTCAAAGAGGAGCGGAACGCCGTCATCCTCGCCCACAACTACATGACACCGGAAATATTCCACGGGGTCTCCGACATCACCGGCGACTCGCTGGCGCTGGCCCGTGAAGCCGTCGGTGTGGACGCCGACGTAATCGTGCTGGCCGGGGTGCATTTCATGGCTGAGACCGCCAAGCTGCTCAACCCTGAGAAGACCGTGCTCATCCCCGACCCGCTGGCCGGGTGTTCGCTGGCCGAATCGATAACCCCAGCCGACGTGACCGCGCTGCGCCAGGCCCACCCCGGCGTTCCAGTGGTCACCTACGTGAACACTTCGGCGGCGGTCAAAGCCGAGTCTGACATCTGCTGCACCTCGGGCAATGCCGAGAAGGTCATCGCCAG
>JAIRXX010000200.1 GCA_031268065.1 Propionibacteriaceae bacterium | reverse complement strand
CCCGTGTCGACTTCGGTGATGTCAACCCATATGCGTTCCGGGTGAAGGCGCTTCGTGACCAGTCGTCCTTTGGGGTCAAACATCAGCTTGACGGAGCCTCCAGGTCGCAGGAGGGCAATCTCGTCCACCGTGGGGATCTCGAACGTGTTCGGATGCGCCAAGTGCATCGCCACCCAGTCTCCCAGAACCCACCAGTTGAAGAGCCGCCCGCCCGCTGCGTCGAGCAGTCTTTCCAAAATGCCCTCGCGGAAGACACACTCGACCTGCTGAAGAACCCAGAAGGGCCTTTCCCATCGCGGCACCGCATAGACCGCAGCGATCATCTCCTGACGGCGCGGATCGTCTTTGCGGAACCCCAAGGCGAGGACGCGAGTAACTACTCCGGGGAGCAAGCCGAAAGTCAAGGCGACGGCAAACAGGGGCCAAGTGGAGGTCAGAGCGAGTATCTCAGTCACATCGCCATCTGCGCCTTCAAGAACGTCGGCCTGGCGAAACGGGAGTCCCGCTCGGCGGCCTTGACCATGGCTCCCAGTTCCCTGAGACCCTCGTCCGTCACTTCGTAGTAGCGGCGGGGAGGACGTCTCCCCTGGACCGCCGACTGATCCTCCCAGCCATCTTCCAACCATCCTTGATCCAGCATGCGGCCGAGGATGGGGTACAGAACCCCGGAGCGCACGCCGGTCTCTTTGGAGAGGTCATAGCCCCAGTGCTTCTCCCGCGGTCGTGACACCAAGGCTTGCGCCACTGCCACCGACGAGTGGGTCATCTTCATAGCTTGAACTCTACATAGGTAGGAATTGCTCCTTTGGGACGCCGGCGGCGTGTCGCCGACCTCGTTGACGGCCTTCAGTAATCGCCTCGGAGAGCTTGTCGTAAACACCCGCTAGGTGCTCCTAGGCTACCTCCTAGTGTAGGAAGACCCCGTCATAGATGTCCTTGATGATGTCGGTGGTGCTGGCGAGCCATTTGGGATTCATGATGGTGGAGCGGGGTCGAGTCTTGGGGGACGAATCTTGCCAAGGTGTCTTGGAATGGCTTGCTGGTCAGGATTTCGGGAAGCTGCGCGACTCGGATTTGCCTGCCCGCGGCGAATTGCCCTTGACAGCCGTAGTCCGCGATTTTCGCCGCGACTAGTCTGGGCCGCCCACGAAATCCAGATCCTCGCTATAGCGTGCGGCGTCATAACAAAGCCGAAGACAAGTGCCTCCTTGGAACACCAGCCCGTCCAACATTTGTGCGGCTTCAAGCGCCTGGAGGATCTCCAGATGAAGTAGCTCCTTCTCGATGACTGGAAGCATTCCCGCCAGCCCGCGCCCAGCCGCCAATCGTTCGGCCATCGCCAAGAAATCGACACTCATCACGAGACCTCCTGCAACATGAATACGTTGCGGTTGGAGTCGCGGAGGTTCTGCTCGGCCAGCCACTGCTTCGCTATGGGCACCGGATGCGGCGGGCGTTCCACGATCCCGTCCAAGATCTGTCCGATGTCTCGCCCAGTATGGGTGAACTCGATTGTGCCGAACGGTGTGGGAAACACCCCGCTCCGCCCCGTTGTCGCCAGCGTCAACCGACCAATCGGAATCTGTGAGATCGCGCCATACTCTGACAGCGCGGACTCGTAGCTGACGTAATTGAATTCCCTGCGCCGAAGCGCCTGCGCGACCAGTTCAACGGTGTAACCACCCAAGTGCGCGCTGCGCCTATTCACATAAACCCCGCTCGCGGCCCGCGTCAGCACACCGGCGGCGACCACTCTTTCCAACGTCTTGAACAACGCCGGGTCGCGCTCATCGAACAGAGTGCGCAAATCAGACTTGGTGAACACATAACGGCCCCGAGAATCCCACTCGTACATCAACTCGCACACATCCTGGAGACGCATCCGGACCTTCAATCAATCAGCTCTACGCAAATCATACTACTACTGGTGATTTATGACTACCTAAACTCTTCACCGACCTGTCCAAGATTGCCCGCCAAGAGGCCGAAGCCATCCTGAGCGGCATCGAGCTGGCCGTCCGGATGGCGGTGGCCGTATACGACCCGGAAACCATCTTCCTAGCCGGAGGCGTGGTGGAAAACGCACCCGGACTCTACGAACGGCTGCTGGCCCGCCTGGATGACGGCGCCCGCGACTCCCACCTGCTGGCCGAACAAAACATCTCCGCCCGAATGGCCCGCATCCCGGCGGGAATGCCCATAGCCGCCCTAGGCGCCGCCGAAGTAGGCCGCGCCGCAAGCAGGCAAGAACCCGCAGTCTAAGCCCCGTCCCCAGGCAGCAGGACAGCCGTTGTAGCACTCTAGACGCTTGGCTTGTTCGCGGCACGAGGCATTGACATGCGGCCAATGTGGACATGCTTTGCAAATGGGCGGAGGAATGGGCGAAGCTCGACGACCAACGGCTTAGATGCCACCCCGCAATCCTCGTCTTCCGTCAGCGCAACAGAAACAAAGCCTGCGCATCTGGAGGTTTCAGCGGCCCAAGCGCACTATGGCGACGGCGAGATCCACCAGGGTTCGCGCCCGTCTTACCAGGGGTTTGGCCTTCGCAGCATCAACGCTGAACACACCGTACTCGACATCACCCTTAGCTGCTACCAGTTCCCACAGAGCGCGGATTGCCGTCCCGGCGTTCTCGCGCTTCCCGAGGGCTTGCTCGAGTTCTTTGACCGCATGGGCATGGTCTTTCGCCTTGCCGGTCGCTCCCGTAAGCGCGGTGAGAATCGCATCCTTGGCACTTATCCCGGCATGGATGGCATCCCCTGCGGCGGGCGTGAAGCGCTCTAAGTCGAGATTGTCCTGAGCTGACGCCAAGTATTCTTCGGCTTTCTTCAAGAACGCCCTGGCACGGGAGGGTTCAATTGCCGTAGCCATTAGCGCGAATCCCCTTTCAGAACCGGCTTTTCGCCAATTATGGCGAACGAGTCGCTCATGATATCGGACACAACAGGCTCGCCTTTGGCGGCCAGGGCGCGAAACTCGTCCTGGGTGAAAAACAGCACGTCGCAGGCGTTTCCAAGGCGGCGCTGAACGGCGGCGTTCAAAGACGAACGACCGTCCCAACCCGCCTCAGCAATGACGGCGAGGTCAACGTCGCTGTCCGCATCGGCCTTGCCGGTGGCTATGGAACCGAAAACCAGTACCGCTTTCACCCGGTCGTCCACCTCTTGCCTGACGGCTTGCGCCAACATAGTCAACGGGTCGAGCATCTCCCGCAACGGGCGAATCGCGCAGTGCTCCTCGTTGACGCTGTGGACGACAGCACGCCCTACCGGCTTCGCTGCCACCAAGCCGAGCTTGACGAGGCTCTTAAGCGCTTGCTGCACCGACCACAAACTGTGGTTTCCACCGAGCAACCGATGGATTTGCCGACCCGTCAAAGGTTCTCCCGTGCGCAACAGCGCCGTGAGCGCGGCACCATGCACGCCTGGGATGATGCCGCCGAACGGCTGACCGAAGAACATGTGACCACGATAGCAGTCACATGACTGGAATACCAGTCATTCTCCGCATTGCCGCAAGCAAGCAAGAACCCGCCGTCTAGGCCTCGCCTCCTCAGCCCCAGCCTCCGGGACAGCCTGTGCGGCACTCATGACGCTTGGTTTACTCGACGTTTGAGGCCTTGACATGCGATACATATGGGCATAACTTGCAAATTAGCTGTTGGAGCAACTGGAACATCGGGGAAACCATGAAGAAAACTCCAATATTGGTGGCGGCGGCATTGGCGGCCAGCTCGGTGTGCGTTGCGTTGGCTCCACTCAATGCTGACGCCAGTGGCGGCAAATGGTTCCACGACGAATCCGTGAAGGATGCCTACGTCTACCCCATCACCGCTGAGCGGACTCCGGAGTAATGGGCGAAGTTTGATGACCAGCAACAGCGGCTGGACGCGATCAAAGTCCCGCTGCCGGTTCTTAGCGAAATGTCTACCCGAGGTATTGCTGAAACGCTGCTCGACTACCCATTCTTATTCGGGGCGGAGATTTTTTATAACACACCCCAGGCTGGCTTCGATGCAGTAGTAGCCACAACGGACACCTACCGTGTGTTGACGAGCCGCAAAGATGCCGGGCAAGCTCTGTTAAAGATTTACCAGTACGCAGACTTGGCTAAAATGGCCAGATTATCCGAGGCTCCTAGCTTTGACTTGCGCGGGCTTGAGAGCATCCTCGCACAGGACGTTTTTTTGGACCAGTTGGATGCCGACCAGCGGAAAGAGCTGCTGAAATCCGTAGCCACGAAATACCTGGTGATCGTGTACGATTACCCTGAGAAATTCTCTGTGGACTACACGCTCTGGTTAGGTCTGAAGGTGCTCTGTCATGATGACGAGCAGTTCGCCGCACTGGTGAAGTCAAGCGAGATGGCCGACGGTTTCGCGCAGACTGGCCTCTTGGTTGGCACAGACGCCGAGATGGGAGCTTTCTGGCATCAGGCAGCGATTCTGCTCGCGCCGCGCTACGCTCCGCTCTTGGCTGACCTGGACCGGTAGAGGCCAGGAGAGGATGCAAACTAGATAGGTCGCCCTGAAATCGAAGATGAATGCCAGCTATGAAGAGAGTAACGTGGAGGCATGTTGCCGATGAACCCAGCCAAAATTTTTCCTGCAGCCATTCTAGCGGCGCTGCTGATCCCAGGGTGTTCAACCACCTCGCAAATCACAGCTGACTATTTTGCCTACGGAACTGTTGACGATGCAGTCCAAACCGCGCAGTTGATAGTCACCGGCACATACTTGGATTCAAGAGAAGATTCTATTGGCTGTCCAGAAGAACCCGAGCCAGGGCTGACAGAAGAGGAAAATCCTCAACTTGGGGTGCCAGCGGAGGAGATAACCGATCTTGGCTGCTCTCCAGTGACAATTTCGTCGATCAAAGTCACATCGGTCCTGAAAGGCTCTGCGGAAGTTGGCGAGACTATCGAAGTCGGGCAGGACGGCGGAACAATCGATGGGATTCGCCAGTTAGAAGCGCACACTGTTTTACTTTCAGATGTGGCAGCCAAAGGCGATTTAGTGTTCCTGCTGACAGATTGCGGACCCTGGTATTGCCCGCTGAACCCACACGTCGGAATTCTCACCCTTGACGGGTCGGAAACGACCACGATCAGCAAGTCCTCAGAAAATGCCGACATCAAGTCGTTAGCTGAAATCGAGGCGGCGCTCCGCAAACAGCAGTGACTGACAAATCCTTCGACGCCCGTCACACTGCCCGCTGGTCGGGTGGTCAGCGGCAGGCGAACTGGAACCTATCAGCGGCGGCCTTCAACCAGCCGATAGACCCAATGGCTAGCCCGAGGGCCGAGGCCCCAGATCAAGATCGAGGTGCCGCTAGTTACCTCGTAAACGATTCGATACTTTTCTGGTCTGGCACCGGGCAGGTCAAACTTCAGACGCAAAAGACCTGACAAATCTCCGCTGACGTTCCTAGCCCCAAGTCGAGAACCCACCTTGCGGAAATTTACCAGGTCGTCCACAGCGGCCAACGCGGCGTCCGCCAGCGCCGGGTCCGCCCTCTCCAGGTGTTCCAAGTCGTCTTCCGCCTCAACCTTCCAGTCGTCGCGCAGCGGGTCGCGCTTGCCGCTCATCCGTTGGCGGACAGCCGCCGCTGGGCGAAACGGTCACGCACATCCTGGCCAAGAACTGTCTGAGAGCCTTTGCGCTTCTTGGCGAGAGCTTGGTCCGCATCGTCTTGGAGCCGCTCAAGATAATCGTGTACAAGCTCACGCACCACCGACGACAAGGTGACGCCCTTCCCTGCCTCAGCCACGGCAATCCTCAGCATAAGGTAGTCATCATTGGGAAGATCAACAGTGACCCTGGTCTTCCCGGTGGTCGGAGAGTTCACGTCAGTCATGCCCCCACTCTACTTCGATTTACAGATTTACTGAACTCAGTAAAATATTTCAGCCTAATTATCTGACGCCCGCCACCCTGCCTGCTGGCCGATGGGTAACGCGGCCTGGATTGCCCCGCGTCCTGACAGAAATACCGGCGGCCCTCTGGGCGACGTAACAGCAGGCCGCGAGAGCCGATCCGAGTTCTACCCCCTCAATCCCTGCGGCAAGAGCGTCATTCAGGGCAATCGCGGAGTTCGGCGGACACTTCCCAGCGGGAATGCCCATAGCCGCCCTAGGCGAAGCCGAAGTCGGCAACGCCGCCAACCCGCCAGCGCTTGAACCGGAGCGTCCGGTTTTGACGGACCATTGCCGGGCTGTTTTACTTGCAATTGTGCCGCAGGAGAGTTCGAGCCACCCTCGTCCGATGAGGCCATTGCCGCGCCCCAACGGCAAGGCGCTGCCCGCCGACTCACGGGTCCACAATCTCACTTTGGTGTTGCGGAAGCTGTTCTTCGAGGGGCCGCTGTCACGGGCCGACCTCGCCACCGCGACCGGGCTGACCAGGGTGACCGTATCTGACCTGGTGGCCGAATTGCTGTCCCGCGATCTGGTGCTGGAACTCAGCAAACGGGTGAAGGGGCGCACCGGGCGGCCAGCCACCCCGATAGTTTTCAACCCGGACGCCTACTGCATCATCGCCCTTGACCTCTCCGACACCCGGAGCATCCGGGGAGCGCTGGTGAACCTCTCCGGGCAGATCATCCAACGCCGCCTGGACGACATCGACTCGCTGCGCGGGGAGAACGCGCTGAGCCGGGTGAACGCGCTGGTGGCCGAATTGGTCGCCGCCGCCCCCCAGCCGATCTTGGGGATCGGCGTAGGCTCGCCGGGCATCGTCGATCCCAACGGCATCCTGCTGGCCGAGGCCTATTTCGGTTGGACCGGCGTCAACCTGGCCGAAGTGATCGCCAAGGAGCACCGGCTGCCCTGCCATGTGGCCAACGACGCCAACGCGGCTGCGCTGGCCGAGACCATTTTCGCCGGAGCCAGGGGGCAGAGCCTGCTCACGCTGGTGCTCGCCCACGGCATCGGGGCCGGATTGGTCATTGACGGCTCACTGGTCCAAGGTTCAGGCTTCGCGGCAGGCGAGATCGGGCATGTGGTGGCCGACGAATCCGGTGCGCCCTGCGGCTGCGGACGCCGTGGCTGCCTGGAGACGTTCATCTCGTTGCCCGCCTTGGAGAAACTGGCCGGAGACTCGCCCAGCCTGGCCGACGTAGGCTGGAAAACCGGCTGCGTGCTGGCCCCGATAGTCGGCGCACTGAACCTGGACGAGATCGTGCTGGTCGCCCCCCCGGAATTGGTCCAAGGCCCCTTCCTCGTCTCGCTGAAAGGCGCCGTAACCGTCCACACCCTGCCAACACTGACCGAGAAGCTTGACCTGCGGGTCTCCTCGCTGGGCCAAGACGCCACCCTGATCGGCGCGGCAGCCCTGGTCAGCGCCGAAGAATTAAACCTGCTCTAACCGTCTGCAATCCTCGCCCTAGCATCCCTGCAATCCTCGTCCTAGCTGATAGAATCGCCCGCATGGACACCAAAGCTGAGCTGGGCCATGAGTATCTGCCCAGGGTGATCGACACGCTGTTGGCTGAAGCCTTGGACACTGCCGGAGCTGTGGTGATCGAGGGAGCCAGGGCCTGTGGCAAAACCATGACCGCGATGAACGCGGCCAAGTCATACGCCCTCATGGACGACCCGGCGACTCGATCCATTGCCGCGATGGCGCCCCAATCGTTGCTCGAAGGCGGGCAACCCCGCCTGCTCGACGAATGGCAACTGTCGGAGCAACTGTGGAATCTGGTGCGCAGGCGAGTGGACGCCGCCACCGAGCCAGGGCTGTTCATCCTCACCGGCTCAGCCGTGCCCGCTGACGACTCGACCCGCCACACTGGGGCAGGCAGATTCCTTAGAATCCGAGAACGGACGATGACCTGGTACGAGAAGGAGCGCCCCGCTGACGAGGGTGGCGTGAGCCTTGGAAAACTGTTCGACCAGGAGCCGCCGCGAACAGAGTTGTCCGCTGGCTTGGGTTATGCCGAGCTGATCGAACGGATGCTCACCCCCGGATTCCCCGCACTCGCCGGAATGCCGCAAAACAGGGCCAGACGGATGCTGCTGGCCTATATAGATGAAGTGGCAAAGACGGATGCGCCAAGGTTGGCGGACATTCGGCGCGACCCGGCGGTCATAAAACAGTTGATCGCAGCGATTTCCCGGAACCTTGCCTCCGAGGCTGAATACACCACCCTGGCCAAGGACTTACGCGCAGTCGCCCCAGCGATCACCGCCGAGACGGTCGCCAGCTACATTGGCGTGCTGGAGCGGTTGTTCGTGGTCGAGCGACAACTCGCGTGGACTCCCGAACTGCGTTCCCGGGCAAGGTTGCGCACTTCAGCGAAACTGCACCTGGCCGATGTCAGTCTGGCGGGTGCCGCAATGGGGGCCACTCCAGAAAGCCTGCAAGCCGACCCGAACACGGCAGGTTTGCTATTCGAGAGCGCTGCCTTCCACGATCTAACGGTGTACGCCTCGGCTCTCGGCGGCGAAGTCCGCCACTTCCGCGACTCCAACGGCCATGAAATCGATGCGGTCATCACCCTGCCGGATGGCCGCTGGGCCGGTGTGGAAGTGAAGTTGGGCGGTGCGCAAGTCGCAGCAGGGGCGAAATCTCTGGCGGCATCGCTCACCCAGATCGACACTTCCCTGGTCAAAGACCCGGCGTTCAAGCTGGTGCTCACCGGGACCGGCCAGACTTACCAGCTAGACGACGGCACGATCACCTGTCCGCTGCACCGGCTCAGGCCTTGAGCCAGTCGACTCAGCGGGCACTTAACCATGAAGCGCCTCATCGCACCACGGTCGTGGGGTGGCTTTTGTCAACGCTTTC
>JAIRXX010000264.1 GCA_031268065.1 Propionibacteriaceae bacterium | reverse complement strand
GGTCAAGGTCTGTGCGAAAGCCATCATCACCGCGCTTGCCGACGACTACGCCAAGTCGAACAAGATTCGGATCGTCAAGGAATAAGGGCTATGCCTGGTCCGAAGCTCGACGATTTGGCTCTGCTCAAACTGGTATTCGCCGCTGGCGTCATCGGTGCGGGCGGGGCGGGTTTTCCCACCCACAAAAAGCTCGCGGCTGGGGCGAAACTGCTGGTGGTGAACGCTGCCGAGTGTGAGCCGCTGCTGGCCTCGGACCGCTACATCATGCGCGAATTCCCCGCCGAGATCGTCGCCGGGGCGCAAAGCGTCGCCCAGGCGTTGGGCATCCCACGGGTGGTGATCGGCACCAAAAAGAAATATTCCCGGGAGATCGCCGCACTGCGGGCGGCCATTGCCGAGGCTGGCGCTGCGATTGAAATTTTCGGCGTTGAGAGCTTCTATCCGGCTGGTGACGAGCAGACCTTGATCTATGAGATAACCGGGCAGAGCGTTCCCCCTGGCGGCATCCCGCTCCAGATTGGCATCATCGTCATCAACGCCACCACCGCGTTGAATATCCAGCGCGGGATTCAAGGGGTTCCGGTGACCCGGCGTTTCGTAACTGTGACCGGGGCGGTGGCCGAGCCGGTCATCGTGGACGCCCCCGTTGGCACCACTGTGGAGGACTTGATCAAGGCTGCTGGCGGCACTCCGCTGCCCCGTTACGCCATCGTGCGCGGCGGGCCGATGATGGGCAAGCAATTTCAGATGGAGGCTGCGGCGACAATGGGCTACGGCAAGGCCGACGGCGGGCTGATCGTGCTGCCCGCCGATCATCGGCTGATCCAATTCTGCTCCAAGCCCATTGACCAGATCATCGCGCAGACCCGCTCCATCTGCATCCAGTGCGCGATGTGTACCGAAATGTGCCCGCGCTATTTGATCGGGCACCAAATGCGGCCCAACCGGGTGATGCGCTCCGTTGGGACGAACACCCACCCGACGGAATTGCTGGACGCGCTGCTGTGCTG
This sequence comes from Propionibacteriaceae bacterium, assembly GCA_031268065.1. GTDB lineage: Bacteria > Actinomycetota > Actinomycetes > Propionibacteriales > Propionibacteriaceae > Propionicimonas. The sequence goes on along the minus strand of JAIRXX010000264.1, from coordinate 9,983 downwards.
CGAGTGCGGGATTTGCGAGTTGTACGCCTGCCCGATGGGGCTTAGCCCACGCCGGATGAATGTCTACGTGAAGGGGATGCTGCGTGCCGAAGGCGCCAAGATCACCGACCAAACCATCCATCTGGAGCAAAGCGAATCCCGCCCCTACCGCCGGATCGCCCAATCTCGGCTGATTGAGCGGCTCGGCCTGGGCGACTACCCCACCCAACTGGACAACTGCCGCAGCTTCGAGCCGCAAAAAGTCATCATCGGGCTGCGCCAAGGCGTGGGCAAGCCGTCCTCGCCCAGGGTCGCCGTTGGCGACTCGGTACATGTTGGCGATGTCATCGCCGGTGTCGATTTCAGCGAGGCCGGGGCTTTGATCCACGCCTCCATTGACGGCTTGGTGAGCGAAGTCACCGCAGACCAGATCAAGATTGAACGAAAGTAGGCACGACATGATCGTCTCAATCGGGTTAATCGAGCTGACCAGCATCGCCCGGGGCATCGAAGCCTCCGACAAGATGCTCAAGGCTGGCAGCGTCCAGCTCGACTTCGCCAAGCCAGTCTGCCCAGGCAAATTCATCGTCATGGTGCATGGCGACGTCGGCGCGGTGAAAGCCGCGATGTCCGCCGGATTGGAATCCGGCGGCGGATCGGTGGTCAACCACCTGATGATCCCCCGCGTCCACCCCACCCTCATCCCGGCAATCAACGCCGTCCTAGAAGCCCCCCAACAAGTCTCCGCCCTGGGCGTGGTCGAATATTTCGACATCGCCTCAGCCATCATCGGCGCCGACGCCGCCGCGAAAGCCACCCGCATCCAACTGATAGAAGTCCGCCTAGGCATGGGCATCGGCGGCAAAAGCTTCTTCAAACTCTGCGGCGAAATAGCCGACGTCCGCTCAGCCGTAGACGCCGCCATAACTGCCGCCGGAGAACGCTCCCCCATAGTCTCCACCTGCGTAATCCCCGCCCCAGCCCCAGACCTCTTCAAACAAATGCTCTAGGAAAATGTCTTAGGCAGCAGTCATAATGGAGACATGTTGAGCGCCGCCAACAACCTCCTCGCTTCCTCAAGCGGATGCTACAGCGCAGCCAGAGCGGCTGCGTTATCAGGTGTGCCCAAGAGCACCGTCTACGGGTGGGCTCGCTCGGGGCTGATCGTTCCTTCTGTGTCTGCCGTGCGAGAGAAACTCTGGTCGTATCAGGACTTGCTGACTTTGCGGGCCGTCTACTGGCTGCGTCAGCGCAAGGATGCTGGAGACGTTGACTCGGCGAAAATCCCAGCCACTCCCATGAATCAGGTTCGGGGTGTGTTGGAGCAAACCGTCAAGCAGGGGCTGGACCCTTGGAACGATCCGAGCGTTGAAATCCGCATCGACCTTGATGGGCGCATCTTCGTTGTCCAAGGAAACGGTGACCGCAGGGATGTCTTCGGGCAGACCGCCCTAGACCACGCACAGAGCGTTGACCTTTTGGACGCTTTCTTCAAATCTCCAGGCCTAGCAAGGCCAACTGAACATGTGCGGATAGCACCCGCCAGGCTGGCTGGAGAGCCACACCTGCTGCAGACCCGCATCGGCACTCAGTCTTTGCTGTCATTGGCGGAAGACGGTTATGCGAGCAGCAGCATCGCCAGGCTCTATGAGCTTCCGGAAGAGCAGGTGGAGGAGGCGCTGGAGTATGAGTGGGGGCTTGCCGCATGACTTTTCGCCTCGCCTTGGACCAAAACTTTCCGCTCAGCATAGTCAAGCCAATTGTCGAGGCGGTTCCCACAGGTATGGAACTGCTGGCGCTGAAAGAGATTGACACAGCCCTGACAGATATGGATGACCGCCCTCTCATCATCACGTTGCACCAGTTGGGATTCGACGCGCTGACCATCCAGGACATCGATGGGGGACGACTGGGGAGAACCCGACCCGGACGATTCCTTCCTGATCCGCAAGTGCTGCGAATTGCGCCGAAAGCCGCTGGGCAGATTCGACGCCGAGGACACGCGGATAATGCTCGGACAACAAATCTCGCCCGACACACTCGCCCCACTCGCCCTCGGGATGCTGAACCAGAACCCCTGGGCAGGCGGAGACATGTTCCCCGGGGCGCTCTTGGACACGCTGCTCAGGCTGCCGGACAACTACTGGCGCGACCATCCAGCCCATGCTGCCGTCGCGGACTCCATCGTAGACAAGGCGTTGGCTACGCTATCCGCCGATCCGTGGCTAACCGATGAAGACAGCGGTCCAGGCTCGCTGCTGGCGGCGATGCTGAACCTGCCCGAGAAATACTGGACGACCCACCCGGCCCCAGCCGCCAAGCTCAAACAGATCGCTTTGAGCCTCAACCCCGAAGAACTGCGAGCGGACTGGCAAGACGACCTCCGCGAAGCGCTCAACCGCTGGCGCTGAACCACGGCCTTCTTGATCGGGGCAACCCCCGGCCACGCATGAAATTCTGGGTAACGTGGAACCGACTGGCAAGGACAGGTTTCCCCACTATTAAGTCAACCCAAGCCCGTCCTGAAGCTCCACCGCAGCCGCCATCGCTTGAATACGGTCGGCGTCGCCACAGAGCAGGACGTATTCGGTGTTCCTGGTGTGCGACACTTTTCCGACTTTCTCACCGCTGGGGCTGAAAATGCCGATCCGGGCGCCGACGTAGCGCCGGGAATCGAAGGCCAGCACTTCTACCGGATCGCCGCGAGCCTGGCACATCTCGATCAAGTCCTCCAAAGGGACGAAGCCCTCGTTGGAGAAACTGACCATCACCAGGTCAGCCTTCACCGCCTTGATGGTACGCGCCAGCGCAGCCGGCATCTCGCGTTTCACGTTGAAGACGCTCTTGAGCGAGAGGTCTCTGCTGTCCATCCGCTTGCAGGCGACCCCATAATGCTCGGGGGCGTCCCAGCGCACCAACGTTTCCCAGATGTGGTAATTCGTGGCGTAGCGGTGTTGGTTGTAGGGCGGATCGAGATAGGCGAGATCGACCTGTGGCAGGGTGTGGACGAGTTCTGTCGCATCTCCGCGCACCGCCTTGCCGGTGCCGGGGGTCAGTTCGGGGATTCGCAACTTCAATTCCCGATGCGCCCGGGCCGCCCATTGCTTCAGATACGACATCTGCACCCCGACTGTGGAATCCACCGCGTCGGCAGCCTCCATGAGGCTGGTGAGCAGGACCGGGCGCAGCCAGCTGTCTGCGTAAAGCTCCTCTATCCCGGCCCTGATGGCGTCGATGCGGACGCCGTTCTTGGGATGGAAATAGCGGCTCTGCTCGCAGAAAGTCTGGGTGAAATAGCCCCGCATGTCGGGAAGCGACTCCAACCGGGCGATGGCCTCGGCTATCTCCGCCCGATCCACCGCCTCCCGGTCAAGTTCGACGTAGCACTGGGCCAGCGCTTCGGAATAGGTCGCGGTGTCCACCGCTATGGTGTGCGCGCCCCGGCGGCAGAATTCTTGCGCCACCCGAGTCGTCCCAGTGAACAGGTCGAGTGCGGTGCGGGCCTGGCTCGCCGCGAACAAGTCGCCAAGGATCGGCACCAGAACCCTCTTGGAGCCTAGATATTTGATCGCCATGCCCTCACCGTTATCTCATTGAAGCTCCATCATTTCACCCTGCAGCGCGTTGTACTCCTTCCTCGCCTTATTGGCGTACACCACATTGACCACGGGTATCCAAAAGCTGGCCAGCAATCGGTATCCACCGGACAGGCCAAGTTGCTGGGAGTTGAGGGTGAGCCGGATGGCGCCGTTCAACGCGAGACCGAGCATCAGCACCACCCCGGACACTATCGTCCAGATGAACATGGCGACCCGGCCTGCGTCGGCCAGCTCATTCAGCGCGAGCCACCCCCAGAAAACGACATCGATCAAGAAGACCGCCGTCGCCGCCAACACCAACTCGTAACCGGCCTGTACCGCGTCGCGTTGATAAAGCTGAGGGTCAAAACGCCGCCACAACGGGCGGAAGTGGAAGACCACCAGCCCCGCCAACGCCAAAATGCCAAGCGCTATCCCCAGCGGCGAGTACGCCATCACGCACCAGATGAAATTTGTCGCGGTGGCCAGCACCAGCCAACTCACCACTCGGCGAAAGTAAAGCATGTCAGAATTCTACTGAGTCCTTGCCGGTTCCCTTGCCACTGCCCAGAAGGGACATGCCGGGACTAGCCCGTGAGCCTCCAGATCAGATACAGGGGAATGTTCGCGCCGAAGTCTGGCTTCATGCTTAGTGTTAGGGCGCGTTCGGGGGAGTATTTTGCCCGGTAGACCGAGAGCGACTTCGCTACGGTGTTCCGCTCGGATTTCACTTCGACGGGAACGATGTCAGCCTCTAGCCGCACGATGAAATCTACTTCTGCCTGGTTGCCGGAACGCCAGAAATAAATCTCCGGCCCCAGCGCGGCCACCAATTCGGTGAGGGCGAGGTTCTCCGTCAAGGCGCCCTTGAAGTGCTTATAGGTCTCGTTGGCCTGGTAAACCACCGACGCCGGGACGTCCGCGAGCCTACGCACGAGTCCGACATCGCAGGCGTAAAGCTTGAAGTAAGTGTCATCGGCGTAAGCGGCCAGCGGCACGCTGGGGAGTTCGACCCGTCTTACCTTGTAAACCATGCCAGCCGAGATCAGCCATTCCACGGCGTCCTCAAGGTCTCGGGCTCGCCAGCCCTTGCGCACCTGGCTGAAGATGAACTTCGTGTTCTCCTTGGCCAGCTGCCCAGGCGTGGAACGCCAGATGGCCACCAACTTCGGGAAGTCGGTCGCCGGGGCGTGCTTGGCCATGTCTAGCTCATAGGCCGCCAGAATGTCGTCCTGGACCGCCTCGACTTGGCCGATGTCCCTGGATTCCAGCCATTTCGCCACGGCCCTGGGCATCCCGCCGATGACCTGGTAGTCGCGCAGCAAAGATTCCAGAACCGGGGAGAACGCGGCGGGCACACAACCCGGCTGCTCCAGCTTCGCCAGTTCGTCGAGCAGCGCGTCCTTGCCGTTCGCGGCGGCGAATTCATAGAACGTCAACGGGTGGAGCGTCTGGAATTCCACCTTCCCAACCGGGAACGACGATGGCTTGGCCAGCGCGACTCCCAGCAAAGAACCGCCACAAGCGATGTGCTGCAGGGGCATTTCATCCGCGAAATACTTCAAGGCTGTCAAAGCCCGTGGGCAGGCTTGAATCTCGTCGAAGATCACCAAAGTGACGCCAGGCTCTATGCGTCTGCCAGCCAGCACTCCCAATTCGGTGAGAATACGCTCCGGGTTCAGGTCTTGGTCAAAGCATCTGCTGATGGCAGGGTCGCGTTCAAAATCGAAGTAGGCGACATCGGGGTAGTGCTTGGCGCCAAATTCTTTCAACAGCCAGGTCTTGCCGCATTGCCGCACCCCGCACAGCACCAGCGGCAGGCGGTCCGGCTTATCCCTCCAGGCGAGAAGCCGGTCCATCAAAGCTCTTCGCACTCATCCGAGTCTAGCTGAGCTGGCCTGCCCCAGACAAGACCAGTCCGCCCCTCAAGTGCCAAAAATGTGGGGATTTACACATTTCTGGTACCAAAAATGTGGTGAGTTGCACGTTTTTGGCACGAGAGGCTGGAGGGGCGCGACGGCTGACCGGCCTCAGTCGGAGGGGCGGTGGCGCAATTCGATGCCGATCTGGTCGGCGTCGAGTTGGGCGAGTTTGGAATCCAGCAATTCGCTCGGATAGGTGCCCTGATTTCGGATACGCAGCAATTCGGCCCGCTGGGATTCAATGACTTCCAGGCGCAAATAGGCCAGGTCAACTGCCTGCTCGCTCAATTCTTCGTCCGGGTCGATCACGGTTTCGAGCAATTTGCGCGACTCTGCGATGACCTCGGCGGGGAATTGGGTGCCGTCTGGACGGCGCAGCACGCCTTGCTCAAGATCGGCCAGCGCGGCAGCGGCCAGTTCCCCCCGTAGCCGACACATCAATTCGTCGTCGGCATGAGGGTCGCGCCCGGTGATCTTCAGCAATTTCACCAGCGGGGCCAGGGTGAACCCCTGCAACATCAAGGTGCCAGCGGCCACGACGAAGGCGGTCAACACCAATAGCGAGCGATACGGCGTCTCCAGCGGCAACGACTGGGCGGCGGCAAGAGTGATCGCGCCGCGCATCCCGGCTGTCACCAGGATCACCCCGTCTTTCCAGCCAAATTGTTCGGCTGCGAGATAGTCCAAATCAGCCACTTGGCGTTCCAAAAATTGCTGCACCCGGTTTATCCGCCTCGGATCGACCGGACGTCCGCCCCAATTGGCTGGCTCGGCGGAATCCAGCCTCGACTGCAGGGCTACCATCTGTTTGCGCCGAGACGGCATCCGCCGCGCACGCCTGGCCAGCAGCCAGACTGCTGCCGCGACGAAAAGCGACCGGGCCGCGATAACGGCGGTGGCGGCGGCCGCTCCGAGGAATACGGCCATCCATTCGGTGTGCGGAGAGTGGTGGACGTCGTTAAGCAGCGCGGCAAGCTGCACGCCCATCAACAGGAAGACGGCGCTCTCCAGCAACAACTCAGCCGTGCGCCACACCGCCTGCTCGGCGATGCGCACTTCGGCGGCCAGCCGTTCGGGAGTGTGGTGGCCGGTGACCAGGCCAGCGGTGACGGCAGCCACCAGTCCCGAGGCGTGCAGGTGCTCTGCCGGGACGAAAGCCAGGAAGGGGGTGACCAGCGAGAAAGCCACGTTGGAGGCGACTTGGGGGATTCTGGAACGGATGGCGACGTTGAGGTGCCCCACCACGAAGCCGATCAGCAAGGCCAGGGCGACGGCGTAGAGAAAATCGACGGCGACCGACCAGAACGACACCGTGACTGAGAAAGCCGCCACTGCGGAACGGAGCAGCACCAGCGAGGAAGCGTCGTTGAAGAGCGCCTCCCCCTCCAGCACAGTGACGATCCGGGGAGAGACCCCCGCCTTGCGGACGATGCCAGTCGCCACCGCGTCAGTCGGGCTGACGATGGCGCCGACTGCGATGCCGACCGGCAACGGCAACCCCGGCACCAGCCAAGCCAGCAGGAATCCGATCCCGACGGCGGATACGATGACCAGCAGCACGGCGAAAATCGAGATGGTCGAAAGGTCGCGGCGGAAATCCATCGTCGGGGTATTGACTGCCGTCGAGTAGAGCAGTGGCGGCAGCACCCAGACGAGCACCCATTCTGGGTTCAATTCAATCGGCCCGATGATCGGCAGGAAACTTACCCCGATGCCCAACAGCGTCAGGACCAGCGGCGCGGCGATTCCAGTCCTGGGGGCGAGTGTCGTGACCAGCACGACGACCACTACCCCAATCACGCCTAATGTCAGAAACCCCATATCGCCTTCCACGCAACCTGTCTACTGGCTCGATGTGGCCGCTAGCCGGGCAAGTTCCCGCGCCGACTCGTTCCAAAGCAGCAGCGCGGAGCCATTGGCCTTCCCACCAGCGAAGGACAGCCATCCGGTCGCGCTTTTCTTGCTGTCCAACAGGGCGGCCAGCGAATCGTCGGCCTTGGCGCCAATCACCTTGTGGTCGCCGTCCAGCAGCAAGAAGTACACCTCCGGCCAGACCGGGGATTCCGCGGTGTTGGTCACTTTGACCTGCACTCGAACGGCCCCATCCTTGGTTTGGGCTTGCTTGAGAACAGTGACTTTCAACGGATCAGCCGAGACGGCGGTCCCAAACGCGGCCAGCTTCGGGTCCGGATTGAGCCGTTTGGCGTCTTGTACCGCCGCCCAGCCCAAGTCGAAACGGCGCAGGTACTCGCTGCTCTTGGCGGTGATGCTCAGATAGGGATCGGATTCGTCCTGCAATTCAAAGACCAACGAGCCAGTCCTGCTGTCTCCGGCCCGCAGCGTGTCAGTTGAGAGGAAGGGGTTGTCGTCAGCGAGCATCCTGCTGGCCAGCATATTCGGATTGGTCGGCTTGCCGGGGGTGGCGACGAGGCGCACCGCGTTCCGCAATTCATAAGGCGACCACTCCTCAGCGCCGTTCCAGGTCACTTTGAGATCGACCACAGCGAAGCGGCTGCCGTATTGCGGCGCCATATTCGCTATCAGTTCAGCCGTCCGCACCTGTTCCACCTCCACGCTGAGTTCTCCCAGTTCCGCCGTTTCTCCCATCGGCACCCGGTCCATCGGCGTGGCTCCGCTTTCGCCGGAAACCACCGGCACCTCAGTGATGCCCAAGTCGAATTGCCGCGCCGGTTTGCCGGACTCTTCCTCCCGGAGGTTGCTCACCAGCATCGCGCCGACCAACCGCTCAGCCGGGGCCTGATAGACCAGGGTGACTGTCCCCGCGCTGGTCTCGCTGCTGGCAAAATACGCGCTGTTCTGGGACAGCGATTCCATCGCGGCCACGTCTGGCAGCCACCCGCCTTCGGGATCGTCGGTGGGCGCCAGCCGGTATTGGGTGGGCGACAGGCTGTTGCTCGCCCTGTCCCCCTCCACGTAGTTCAGCTCAACCGAAACGAAGATCCAGTCTGGGCTGTCTGGCGCGAAACCCCCCAGATCGCGGGTAAAGGACGGCTTGCCCGCCGTGGCTTGCGCCTGTGAGCCGTCAGGCACGCAACCCGACAGCGCCAATGCCAAGGCGACGAACAACACAGCAACCGAGCTGAGGGGGAATTTCTTCATGGGGATAAATTTAGCCGTCTTGCCAAGCCCGCCGCACGAATACCGGCAGTGTCGGCGGCCCAGCCCGCGCGGCAGACTAGTCTTGGCGGTTGGGAAACCTAGAATCAAACAGTGTTTGAATTCTAGAATCCAACCGATTTGGATGCCTTGAGGAGGTTCAGACCTGATGCCAGTTCTACGTTCCAGCGCGACTACCCAGGGTCGCAACATGGCCGGTGCCCGCGCGCTTTGGCGGGCCACCGGGATGGGCGAGGATGACTTCGGCAAGCCGATCATCGCCATCGCCAATTCGTTCACCCAATTCGTGCCTGGCCATGTCCACCTGCGCGAGATCGGGGCGCTGGTGGCCGACGCGATAGCCGCCGCTGGCGGCGTGGGCCGCGAATTCAACACCATCGCCGTTGACGACGGCATAGCGATGGGCCACTCCGGGATGCTCTACTCGCTGCCCAGCCGGGAAATCATCGCCGACAGCGTGGAATACATGGTCAACGCGCACGCCGCCGACGCGCTGGTCTGCGTCTCCAATTGCGACAAGATCACCCCCGGAATGCTGCTGGCCGCCCTCAGGCTCAACATTCCGGCGGTTTTCGTTTCGGGAGGGCCGATGGAGGCGGGCCGGGCGCTGCTGGGAGGCGCCGAGACCCGGCTCGACCTGATCGACGCGATGAGCAAAGCCGTGGACGCCAACGTCAGCGACGCCGACATCGCCGCCATCGAGCGTTCCGCCTGCCCCACCTGCGGCTCCTGCTCGGGCATGTTCACCGCGAACTCGATGAACTGCCTGCTGGAAGTGATCGGCCTGGCCCTGCCGGGCAACGGCTCCACCCTGGCCACCTCCGACAAGCGCCGCGACCTCTTCGAGAACGCCGGAAAGCTGATCGTGGAATTGTGCCAGCGCCACTACGGCGACGGCGACGAATGGATGCTGCCCAAATCCATCGCCACCAAACAGGCCTTCGCCAACGCGATGCGGGTGGACATCGCGATGGGCGGCTCCACCAACACCATCCTCCACCTGCTCGCCGCCGCGCACGAGGCCGGGGTCGATTTCGACTTGGACGACATCGACGCGCTGTCGCGCCGCAACCCGTGCATCTGCAAAGTCGCGCCGAACACCAACAAGTACTACATGGAAGACGTCCACCGCGCCGGGGGCATCCCGGCGATCATGGGCGAACTGGCCAGAGGCGGGCTGTTCGAGGCGGACGTGCGCGCCGTCCACTCCCCAGACCTGGACACCTGGCTGAAAAATTGGGACGTGCGGGGCGGCGAGGCGCTGCCCGAAGCCGTCGAACTGTTCCACGCCGCCCCCGGCCACCGGCGCACCACCGCCGCGTTCACCTCCACCGCCCGCTACGACAGCCTCGACCTGGACGCCGAA
>JAIRXX010000279.1 GCA_031268065.1 Propionibacteriaceae bacterium | reverse complement strand
GTGGCTGGGCAGGTCCGCGACTGCGGGCAACCCGCCCACATGGTCGTGGTGGGCGTGGGTGACGAATACCCCGATCAACGGCACTCCAGCGGCGGCTTCGGCCCCGGCACGCAGCCGGGCGCCCTGTTCCGGGTCCGACCCGGTGTCCACCAGCAGCGCGCCGTCGTCTCCAGCGATCAACCCGATGTTGACGCTCTCCGGTTCGGCGACAGCGAGCCAAACTTTCTCGGCCACTGCGCTGAAGGCTGACTCAGCGGGAATTTCGGTCGGCATGGAAAGCAATTTTGGCATATCCGCGCCGCTGGTCGGCAGGCGTCCGCCAAGCTGGCAGGTGCGAGCCTGGTGAAATCGCGCTGCGGGCGGCGGCAGCAGCGTTGGGGCGCAGTCAGCCCGCTCGGTTCCGTCGCCGCGTCGGGTATAGACTGGCACTCGTAAGACGAGAGTGCTAGGGAACAGCGAATCCCGAGTCGAGGAGGGCCGCGCGTTGGATGATCGCAAACTCGCCATCCTGCGAGCCATCGTCACCGACTACGTATCCATGCGGGAGCCAGTTGGCTCCAAGGTTTTAGTTGAGCGGCACAAGCTCGACGTCTCCCCGGCCACCGTCCGCAACGACATGGCGGTGCTTGAGGAGGAAGGTTACATCACCCAGCCGCACACCTCCGCCGGGCGGATTCCCACCGACAAGGGCTATCGCCTCTTCGTGGACCGGTTGGGGACTGTCAAGCCGTTGTCGATGGCCGAACGGCGGGCGATCCAGACTTTCATGGCCGGGGCGCTGGACGTCGATGATGTGGTCCGGCGCACCGTCCGGTTGCTGGCCCAGATCACCCGGCAGGTGGCCATCGTGCAATATCCGGCGCTTTCGACGGCGATCATCAGGGGAGTCGAGACGGTGGTGCTGAACGCCGACCGCGCCCTGGTGATCCTGGTCTATTCCTCCGGGCGGGTGGAGCAGCGCCCCATCGAGATTGGCGGGTCCAGCGAAGAGGACATCGCGGATTTGCGCGGCAGGCTCAACGCCGCGCTGATCGGCTTGAGCGCCGCCAAAGCTATGGAGGTTTTGGCGGGTTTCTTGGAGGTTTCGCATCCGGTCGACCAAGTCCTGGCTACGGTGGTGGTCACGGCGTTGGTCGAAATTCTCGGCGGCGACCCATCGACCAAGGTCGTGGTGGGCGGGGTGCCCAATCTGAGCCGGTTCTTGGACCAATTCGAGACCACGGTGAAGCCGGTGCTGGAAACTTTGGAAGAGCACGTAGTCTTGCTTAGGCTGCTTGGGGAGGCCAGCTCGTCTGGCGATGTGACCGTGCGGATCGGGAAAGAAAATTCCTACGAGCCGCTGCAGTCCACATCGCTGGTGGCAAGCTCGTACGGATCGGGGGCCGACTCTTGGGCCAACCTCGGAGTGGTGGGGCCGACGCGGATGGACTACCCTTCCACGATGGCCACTGTGCGCGCGGTGGCGCGTTACGTGGGTAGATTCTTAGCGGAGGGTTGAGTTGGCGACTGACTATTACCAGGTGCTCGGCGTGCCTCGGGACGCGACTGCCGAACAGGTTAAGAAGGCGTATCGCAAGCTCGCGATGAAATACCACCCCGATGTGGCCGACGAGCCGGACGCCGCAGAGAAATTCAAGCAGATCGGGGAAGCCTACGAAGTGCTCCAAGACCCGGACAAGCGGGATATCTACGACCGTGGCGGCGATCCGCTGGGCGGCGGTTTCTCCGGGATGGGCAGCTTCGGGTTCGGCACCGCTGGGTTCGACTTCACCAATCTGGTAGACGCGATGTTTGGGGCGGGCACCACTTCCAACCGAGGGCCGCGCTCCCGCGTGCAGCGGGGCCAGAATTCGCTGATCCGGCTGCGGCTGACGCTTGCCGAGGCGGTTTTCGGCGTGACCAAGCCGGTGAAGGTCAACGTCGCCGTGCTCTGCACCCGCTGCAACGGGACCGGTGGCGAGGCGGGTTCCGAGCCGGTGACCTGCACAGCTTGCCAAGGGCGCGGGGAGGTCATCCAAGTGCAGCGCTCGTTCCTTGGCGATATCCGCACTTCGTCGCCCTGCTCCGCCTGCCGGGGTTTCGGCACGGTGATCCCCAATCCTTGTGTGGAATGTTCCGGCGAGGGCCGGGTACGCGCTGGGCGCACCATCAGCGTGAAGATTCCCGCCGGGGTGGACACCGGCAACCGCATCCACCTCGATTCGCAGGGCGAGGTCGGGCCGGGCGGCGGTCCAGCCGGTGATTTGTTCGTGGAGCTTAGCGTCGCCAAGCATGATGTTTTCACCCGCCACCAAGACGATCTGGAGCTGGCGGTCAGCGTGCCGATGACGGCTGCGGCGCTCGGGACTGAGATAAAGCTGCGGACGTTGGAGGCCGAGCGCGACGATCTCGATCCCGAAGATGGCGAAATACTGGTGTCCATACCCGCCGGCACCCAATCTGGCACCCGTGTTGCGGTGCCTGGCAAGGGCGTGCCCAGGTTGCGCGGCAGGGGCCGGGGCGATCTTGGCGTGACGATGATTGTGGAGACTCCGCAGCACCTTGACGAAGAGCAGCGGGAATTGCTGCGCCAGTTGGCCGCCCTGCGCGATGAAGGCCGTCCGGAGGTGCAGGTGGCGGCGAAGCAGGGCCGTGGGGTTTTCAATTGGCTCAAGGATGCCTTCTCGTGACCGAGCCGCTTTTTTTTTTGCATCTGGTCTCCCCGCGAGTCGGTGACGAGGTGTGGTTGGGTGGCGTCGAGGGCCACCAAGCCGCCGGTGGGCGCCGGATCAA
>JAIRXX010000273.1 GCA_031268065.1 Propionibacteriaceae bacterium | reverse complement strand
TTCAACTCCAAGCCGAGCACCTGCAGCGTCTCATCCGACACCGACTGGGTGGCATTCACCATCTCGCCTTGGTTGAACAGCACCTGCACCAGGTTTGCCGGTTCCACACCGATCTTCTCCGCGAGATCGGTCAGCGACGATCCACGGCGCAAACGGACAATCTGGCCGTCGCCCGGCCTGATCCGCACCCCACTGATCGTGGGTGCTTCCATCTGATCGAATTCTTGCCTGCGCTGCTTCTTAGATTTGCGTCCGCGCTTGCCGCCGGGGCCGCCCTGACGGCCAAAAGCGCCCTGGGTGCCGGAGCCGCCGCGACCACCGCGACCACCGCGGCCGCCACCTGCGGGCGGGCCTCCGGGTGCTCCGCCAGTGCCGGGACGCCCGCCCCTGCCACCGCTGGGAACTCCGCCGCGCCCACTGGTCCTACCGGGCGCCTGTGGTGCGCCCAACTGTCCGGCACCTGGCCGCGAACCCACAGGCTGGTTCGGACGCGGAGCGCCTGGCGCTCCGGGACGGGCCGGCCTGTCGCCGCGCGGGGGACGGTCCCGGTCTCCCCTGGCACCTGGGCCTTCCCCCGGCCTGCGCCGTGCGCCCATGCCTTGGCTGGGAGCGTAGGGATTGTTGCCCGGACGCGGGATTCCCGGCTTGCGCGCGCTGGGCAGGCCACCGGTGGACCCTGGCCTGGGCATAGGCCGTGGCTTGGGAATGTCTGGACGCGCCATCGGGGGGCGCGGGATCGGCATCGGAACGGCTGGACCCGGCCTGGGCGCCTGGGTGGCCGCTGGGGGCGCCGGGGCAGCCGCTGGAGGAGCGGTTGGAGGTTCTGGGGCAGCAGGCGCCGGTGCCGGGGCAGGCGCCGGGGCTGGCGCGGCCTTCGCCTGGGGGGCCTTGGGAACCTCGGCCACCACAGCGGGAGCCGGTGCGGGTGCCGCCTGTGGTTTGGGCGCTGGCCCAGCTGGTTTGGGTGCGGGGGTCGGCGCGGACGCTGGCCGCCCGGCTGGTTCCTCTTGGGCGGCTGGGCGCATCTCAGCCACTTTTTCCCGCAGCCGCCGTACGACGGGAGCCTCTATTGTTGACGACGCAGACCGGACGAACTCGCCCATGTCGTTGACGATCTTCAGCAGTTCTTTGCTTTCCAGCCCGAGCTCTTTCGCAAGCTCATGGACGCGGACCTTGGCCACTACTCTCCTTCAGGTCCGCGCAGGAGCGAACCAGTTAGTTGTTTTGCGTGCTCATTTCTGGTTACTCATCGAGTCGTCATGAGCGTTAACCCGCCTTCTGGTTAATGTCCGCCGCTTTGACGAACGCGCCCGCATATCTTAACGCCCAAAGTGCCCATTCGCCTAAGCGATACTCAATTTGTTGCTGGAACGTGATACTGGGCAGCCAGCGACACCCGCAGCGCCCTTTCCAAAACCCGCTTCCGCATGGCCTGGGCAACGCAGTCTGGATGTGCGTACGCGCCGCGTCCGGGAGCCGTTTGGCTGTGGTCAACCAGCACGCCGCCGTCCGGTCCGGCCACCAGCCGCAGCAGGGCGGTTTTCGGCGCTTTCCGCCGACAGCCGACACAGGTGCGTACTGGACCGCTCACTGCGCGGTGTCTGATCTGATGTCGATCCGCCAGCCGGTCAACCGGGCGGCAAGCCGGGCGTTTTGGCCTTCGCGGCCTATGGCGAGCGAAAGTTGGTAATCCGGCACGATGACCCGCGCGGCCTTCGCGGTGTGGTCGGTGACGATCACCGAGCTGACCTTGGCCGGAGACAGCGCCTCGGCCACGTAACTGATTGGGTCATCGGAGTAGTCGATGATGTCGATCTTCTCCTCGTTCAGCTCATGCATGACCGCGCGCACCCGTTGGCCCATCGGCCCGATGCAGGCGCCCTTCGCCGAGATGGCCGGATCGTTGCTCAGCACTGAAATCTTGGTGCGGTGCCCAGCTTCGCGGGCGATGGCCTTGATTTCCACAACGCCGCGCTCAAGCTCGGGGACCTCCTGTTTGAAGAGCTTGATCACCAGATTGGGATGGGTCCGGGAGAGGATGATCAACGGCCCGCGCTCGTCCCGACGCACGCTCACCACGTAGAAACGCATCCGCTTGCCGTGGGTGTATTCCTCTCCGGGCGCCTGCTCAGCCAACGGCATGATCCCCTCAAGCTGTCCGAGGTCCACCCGGACAGTCTGCGAATCCTGGTCCTGCTGCACGACGCCGAGCAGGATGTCTCCCTCAGTGCCGGAGAAATGGCCGAAATTCCGCTCGTCCTCAGCTTGGCGCAACCGCTGCACGATGACTTGGCGCGCGGTGGCCGCAGCCACCCTGCCGAAGCCTTCCGGGGTCTCCTCGTATTCGCGGATAGGCGTGTCCTCTTCGTCGGTCTCAGTCACGACGATGCTCACCTGGCCGGTCTTTCGGTTCAACTCGGCGCGGGCCAAGGGCTTTGCGTCAGGCGTCCTGAGGTAGGCGTTCAGCAGGGCCTCTTCCAAGGCGGAGACCAGCACGTCCATGCTGATGCCTTTGTCGCGCTCGACGAAGCGCAGCGCGTTCATGTCTATATCCATGTCATTCCTCGGTTCGATTCAGTTCCACCTGTACCACCGCTTTAGCGATATCGGAGTACGCGAGGGTGCGCACTTGCCCGACCGCCGCTTTGGCCCGCGCCGACGCCGGAAGTTCCGACTCCAAGGTGAGCGTCTGCTCGTCAGCGGCGCGGATGCGCCAATTCAACTCTGCGGCGGTCTCGGCGTCTAGCTGATGGCTTTCCCCGACCGCCATCGTCAATTCGACCAGCCGTCCGAGGTTGCGGCGGAAGTGCGCGGGCTTGGTCAACGGCCTGCCCACCCCCCGCGTAGACACTTCGAGGGTGTACGGCTGGTTGCCCGCCGCTGGGCAGGCGTCGAGAGTCTTGGAAATCGCCCTGGTCGCCTCGGCGATTTGGTCAAGGCTGGGGCCACGGCCATCAGGGCCGTCGCCGTCTAGGAACACTTGGACCAATTTGCGCCGACCAGCCGGACGGACCCCAAGCTCTTCGACCTCCAAGCCGAGGGCTGCGGCCACAGGGGCAACCACCTGGAGCAATTCACTTGCCTGCATGACGCCCCCGATCCGATTGTGCTTTTATCCGATTGTCCAATGCGATTGTCCCTCACAGTTTAGCCGCATCCGAAACACCGCGAGGAAGACCCACGCCACCGCAAAGCAACGGATTTGCCGCCATTGCCGCAGCCGCTGGCGCACTGGCTGTCAGCGGGCAGGGCAGGCGGGCTTGGCTGGCTAACCCCGGACCAGCGCCACCAGGCGTTCCGCCGCCTCAGCCACCGGGATTTCCGCAATTTCGCCGCTGGCCCGGTCGCGGAGTTCCACGACGCCTTTGGCCAGGCCGCGCCCGATCACCACTGTGGTGGGAACCCCGAGCAGTTCGGCGTCGGCGAATTTGACGCCGGGGCTGGCCTTGCGGTCGTCAAGCAGCACTTCCACCGAGGCGGCGTCCAACTGGGCGGCCAAATCTTCGGCGGCGGCGCTAACTTCCCCATCCTTGCCCGCCGCGACAATATGCACGTCGAAGGGGGCAACATTGCGCGGCCAAGCCAAGCCCTTGTCGTGGCAAGATATTTCGGCGATCGTCGCCACCAGCCGGGACACGCCGATGCCGTAGGAACCCATCGTCACCGTGACCAGTTTGCCGTTCTGATCGAGGACTTGCAGTCCGAGCGCCTCGGCGTATTTGCGGCCAAGTTGGAAGATATGCCCGATCTCGATGCCGCGAGCCAGGCTCAGCGGGCCTGATCCGTCGGGAGCCGGGTCGCCCTGGCGTATCTCGGCCACGTCGATCACGCCGTCAGAACGGAAATCCCGCCCGGCAACCACATTGAGCTGATGCTGGCCCTTTGAATTAGCGCCGGTGACCCAACGGGTGCCGTCGCCGACACGCGGATCAGTCAAGTAGCGGATGCGGTAACCGGCTTCCGCCCCCAAAACCTGTTCGGCGCTGCCCCCGGACAGCGACACCGGGCCGATATAGCCCTTGGCCAACTGCGGGTAGGCGGCAAAGTCCACCTCGGTGAACGGCTCGGCAACAGCAGGCTCCACGGCGGCGGCCAGCCGCCTCAGGTCTACCTCGCGGTCGCCAGGCAGGCCGACGATCAACGGTTCGGACGCGCCGCCTGGGTGGCGCAGCATGAAGACGACGTTTTTCAGCGTGTCAGCGGCCCCCCAGCAGCGGTCCCCGCGCGGGAAGCGCTCATTGGCGACGGCGACCAATTCGCCGATGGTGCCGGTGTTCGGGGTGTCGATCACTTGGATCGCGGGCGTGTCGGCCCAATCCACCGGATCGGCCAACGGGAAGCGCACCGCCTCGGCGTTGGCCGCGAAACCGCCCGCAGAACGCACGAAGGTGTCCTCGCCGTTCTCCGCGATGGCCAGGAATTCCTCAGAGCGGGAGCCGCCCATCGCCCCGGACATGGCGTTGACGATGACGTACTCCAAGCCGAGCCGGTCGAAAATCTTGATATACGCGCCGCGCTCGGCCAGGTAGCCCTGCAGCAGCCCGTCGTCGTCCACGTCGAAGGTGTAGGCATCCTTCATCACGAATTCGCGGCAGCGCAACAGGCCAGCGCGGGGACGCGCCTCGTCGCGGTACTTGGTCTGGATCTGGTAGAGGATCAGCGGCAAGTCCTTGTAGGACGAATAGAGGTCCTTCACCAGCAGGGTGAAGAATTCCTCGTGGGTCGGCCCGAGCAGGTAATCGGCATGTTTGCGGTCCTGCAGCCGGAAGAGGGTGTCCCCGTAGTCTTCCCAGCGGTGGGACAGTTCGTAGGGCTCGCGGGGCAGCAAGCTGGGAAAGCGGACCTCGAAACTGCCGATGGCGTCCATCTCTTCCCGGACGATCTGCTCGATCCGCTTCATCACCCGCAATCCGAGCGGCAGCCAGGTGTAGAGGCCGGGCGCCACCCGGCGGATATAGCCCGCCCGAACCAGCCACTTATGGCTGGGCACCTCCGCATCTGCGGGGTCTTGGCGCAGGGTGCGGACGAAGTACGTGGAAAGTCGAGTTATCACAAGGGCAAATCCTAGCGGAAGCAGACCTTTCGCACGGCGCGGAGGGGGTGATTTCACCCAACGCAGCCGCAAATGCGCACCTCCACCAGCGCCTGGGCCGGTTTGACACCCAGTTCAGCGGCGGCGGAAATATTCCCGGCTCGGCACAGGTCAGAACAAGACGGTGGCGAATTCGTCCACCACGGTGAATCCGACCCGCTCGTAGCAGCGCACAGCGCGTACGTTGAAGGAATTCACATACAGGCATGCGGTCCGGTGCTCGGCCAGGGCGTATTCGGTGACGGCGGACATCGCTCCAGCCGCCAAGCCCTTGCCCCGGTATTCGGGCGCCAGCCACACCCCTTGCACCTGGGCGATTGAATTGGCCGCCGCGCCGATATCGGCTTTGAAGATGACGCGCCCGTTCTCCACGATTCCGAAAGCCCGGTTGTTCGCCACCAGCGAATGGCAGTACTGCCTAAAACTCAATTCAATGCCGTGTTCCAAGCTGCCACCGCCCACCTCGTCGCGGTACATCGCCAAGAAGGCGTCCAAGTACGAGTCGAATTCGCGGAAGGTGATCGGCCGCACCCTGATGTCCGCTGGCCAGATCGGAGGCTTGGTGATCGCCATCATCGGCTGCCTGGGGCGCACCTGCCTGGTCATCGAGTAATTCCTGCCCCAGCGCCGGGACAAGGCCGTCCAGAGCGGCAGGGCTTGGCCAGCCGGACCCAGGATCGCCTGCGCCGAACGACGCCTTCCGACTGCTTCCGCGAAGGCGGAGATGGCCACCTGGTCGGCGGCGACCGGCACCATATTCTGCCCGACATGCAGGATGGAGCGGACTTCCGAAGTCGGCCATCCCCAGAGCATCCCCGGAGTGTGCGGGTTGAGCACACCGGCCTCCACCCGCGAGGCAACAAAGATATTGCTCACCGGGTCGGCTTCCAGCACGCGCCGCACTTGGTCGGTGTCCGCCGGAGTCAGGATTCTGGCTCTCATCCCCCGACCACCACTTGCACGCCACCAGACTGCTCGGCTGGCATGTCGGCGGCCAGCCGGTTCGCCTCGCTGAGCAGGGTTTCGACGATCTGGTCCTCCGCGACGGTTTTCAGCACCTCGCCACGGACGAAAATCTGCCCCTTGCCGTTCCCAGATGCCACGCCCAGATCAGCTTCCCGCGCTTCCCCAGGCCCGTTCACCACACAGCCCATGACCGCGACCCGCAGCGGCACTTTGAGGTCCGCCAAGCCTTTGGTGACTTCCTCGGCCAGGGTGTAGACATCCACTTGCGCCCTGCCGCAGGAGGGGCAGGAGACGATCTCAAGCTGCCGGGGCCGCAGGTTGAGCGATTCCAGAATCTTGACGCCGACCTTGACCTCTTCGATAGGCGGGGCGGAGAGCGACACCCGGATGGTGTCGCCGATCCCCTGCGCCAGCAGCGCGCCGAAGGCGACACTGGATTTGACCGTGCCCTGGAAGGCCGGGCCTGCCTCGGTCACGCCCAGATGCAGCGGATAGTCGCAGGCTTCGGACAGAAGCTGGTAGGCCCGCACCATCACCACCGGGTCGTGGTGCTTCACCGAGATTTTGAAATCGCGGAAACCCACCTCCTCGAAGAGGCTGGCCTCCCACAGAGCCGATTCCGCCAACGCCTCCGGGGTGGCCCTGCCGTACTTCTCGAAGACCCGGCGGTCCAGCGATCCGGCGTTAACCCCGATGCGCAGGCTCACCCCCGCATCGGTCGCCGCCTGGGCGATCTTGTCGACCTGATCGTCAAAAGCCCGGATGTTGCCGGGGTTGACCCGGACTCCGGCGCACCCGGCCGCAATGGCGGCAAAGACGTATTTGGGCTGGAAATGGATGTCCGCGATCACCGGAATCCGGCTGCGCTGGACGATCTCGGCCAGCGCGTCAGCGTCATCCTGGCTGGGCACCGCCACCCGCACGATGTCGCAGCCAGCGGCAGTCAGCTCGGCAATCTGGCGCAGCGTCGAGTCAACGTCGTTGGTCTTTGTGGTCGTCATCGACTGCACCGAGACCGGGGCAGCTCCGCCGACCAGAACTTTGCCGACTCTGATCTGACGGGTTGGCCGCCGCGCGGCCAGCACCGGCGCCGGACGCGCCGGCATCCCCAGATTCACACTCATTGGCTCACCGTCCATCATCGCGGGCAATCGGGCGCCCCATCGGTGAAACCGGGCGCCTCACCAATCTGGCCACAAGCGTATTCCAACATCCGCCAAGTCCGATCAGAACAGCCGCAATGGATTCACCACATCTGCGACTATCAGGACTATCCCGCACACCAGCAGGAAAGCCCACATGCCGTAGGCGACGGGCAAAAGTTTCGCGGTGTCGAAGGGTCCGGGGTCCAGTTTGCCGCGCAAACGGGCGACTTTGCGCCGCAGCCATTCGTAGAGGGCGCCGGCGATGTGGCCGCCGTCCAACGGCGGCAGCGGCACCAGGTTGAAACTCGCCAGGACGAGATTGATCGAAGCCAGCAGCGAGCCGAACATCACCGCTCTCGCCTCCAGCGGCACCCCTTCAGCGGTGACCGCCTCCCCGGCGATCCAGCTGGCTCCCACGATGCTCATCGGCGAGGAAATGCTGCGCGGCTGGCCGGTGATCATGTCGGCGGCGACGAAGTAGACGCTGACCGGGAATTTGGCCAGCGCGACGGCGCTCTGCCGGGTCATCGTCCACATATCGCCCAGGGCTTGCAACGGGCCGCCTTTGACCAATTCCTGGGTGGGAACGACGCCGAGGAAACCCGCCGCGACGGTGGCGGTGGGATCCCACTCGTCGGCCACCTGGTTGATCATGGTGTGGACCGGCGGCAATTCCGTACGGACGCCGCCGCGCTCGACGGTGATGCTGGCCGCGCCGTCCAGATTCGCCCGGATCAATTCGGTCAGCTGCTCGTAGCCGCTGATCGGCGTGCCGTTGAATGCGACGATCCGGTCTCCGGGCTGGACCCCGGCCTGCGCGGCGGGGGTGGGCGGATCGGCGTCGGTGCAGGCGGCAGTAGCTCCGCTGGCGGGTTTCACGCAGTCCTGCACTGCGGAAATCACCGGCTGCGCCTGCCAAACGCCGTAGCCAGCGGTGATTCCCCAGAAGAGAACGAAGGCGATCAAGATATTCATGAATGGGCCGCCGAACATGATGACGACCTTCTGCCAGGTCTTCTTCTGGTAGACCAGGCGCTCACCGGCTACGTCCTGTTCGGAGATGTCTTCCCATTCTTGCGCCCTGGCGGCGTCGGCCAATTCCATCAGCCGCGACGGCTTCCCATAGCGCTTGGACCCCGGAGGGTACATGCCCAGCAGGGAGACGAAACCGCCGAGCGGGAAAGCTTTCAGGCCGTATTCGGTCTCCCCGACCTTGCGGGAGAAGACCGTCGGACCGAAGCCCACGAAATAGCGCGGCACCTTCACACCGAATAACTTTGCCGGCACCATGTGCCCGATTTCGTGCAATGCGACCGAGAGCATGATCAGCGTGAAAAATATCAGCGCAAAGATGATCGTGCCTATCCAGTCCATACTCAGCTCCTGTCAGCTATCAATTCCCGTGCGGCCCGCCTGGCCCACGCATCGGCGGCGAGCACGTCGTCCGCCGTGCGCGGATTGGCCGCCCCAACCCCCGGCTGGGACGAACTCCACGAGGCGTACGCATCAACAGTACCCGCCAGGGTGGAAACGATCTGGGCAAAGCCCAACCCGCCCGCGCAGAAGGCGTCCACCGCGACCTCGTTCGCCGCGTTGTAGACCGCTGGGAAACCGCCGCCCAGCTTGCCCACCTTCCGGGCCAGCTCCACGGCGGGGAAGGTTTGGGAATCCAACGGCTCGAATGTCCACGAGGCCGCCCGCGACCAGTCGCAGGGCCGCGCCGCGTCGGCAACCCGGTC
The DNA here is from genome assembly GCA_031268065.1 of Propionibacteriaceae bacterium. GTDB lineage: Bacteria > Actinomycetota > Actinomycetes > Propionibacteriales > Propionibacteriaceae > Propionicimonas. Next base: position 8,470 of record JAIRXX010000273.1, on the reverse strand, counting down.
CGGCCAGCCCAGACCCAGGGCGATGGGGAGCATCATGCTGGGCGGGGAGCATTGGGCGATGGTCGATCCGTCGTGGAATTCCACCATCGAATGCACCACCGACTGTGGGTGAACCACCACTTGAATATTGTCCAAGCCGACGCCGAAGAGCAGTCCGGCCTCGATCAGCTCCAAGCCTTTGTTTACCAAGGTGGCCGAGTTGATCGTCACCACCCGGCCCATATCCCAGGTGGGATGGGCCAGCGCTTGGGCCACGGTGACGTCTTTGAGCTGTTCCGCGCTCCTCCCCCGGAACGGCCCCCCAGACGCGGTGAGGATCAGCCTGCGGACCTCGCTGGCCCGTCCGGCGCGCAGGGCCTGCGCGAAAGCGGAATGCTCGGAATCCACGGGCACGAGCTGCCCCGGCGCTGCCGCGCTGGTGACCAAGGCGCCGCCGATCACCAGCGACTCTTTGTTCGCCAGCGCCAACGTCGTCCCCGCTGCCAGCGCCGCCAGCGTGGGGAGCAGTCCGACCGCCCCGGTGATGCCGTTCAGCACCACATCGGATTCTACCCCGGCCAGCCTGCTGGCCGCGTCGGGTCCGCCCCAGACCGCAACGCCGGGAAGTTCCCCCCGCAGCCGTTCCGCGCCCTGCTCGTCGCTGACCGCCACGATCCCAGGCCGCAACGCCCGAGCCTGCTCAGCCAACTCCGCCAACCGCGACCCGCCCGCCGCCAAACCGACCACCCGAAACAGCCCCGGATTGGCCCGGACCACTTCGACGGCTTGCCTGCCTATCGACCCGGTGCTGCCCAGGATCACCACGTCACGCATGTTGCCCAGTCTATGTCCTGTCCGGCGGCTCAAGCCGGACGCCGACGCAACGCGCCCAACCCCGTCAAGGGCGACGGCCCTCCAAGTGGGGCTCGCTTAACAATCCTGATCGTTTTCGGCAGGTCTGACGCGGAGTGCAAAGCGATGCCGTATCCTGCTAAGCTCACGCGGGGGTGTTTGCTGGCAGGCGGTTCTGCCTGGACCACAGCTAAATACCGCAGTGGCTCCCCCATTCGAACTCAAGGAGATTTCAGATGAAGAAGTTTTCAATCGGTCTGCTGGCTGCGGCGCTGGCAGTTGCGCTTGCGGGCTGTACAAGCGGTGGGGACGCAAGCCCTGACGCCAGTGGAAATGCCGGAACAGCTGCTATCAAGATTGGCGGCACCGGCCCGCTCACCGGCGGCGCGGCAATTTATGGACAGGCTGCCCGCAATGGCGCGCAGATAGCCGTCGACGAAATCAACGCCCTTGGCGGCATCCAACTTGAACTCAATTACCAAGACGACGAGCACGACGCCGAAAAGGCGGTCAACGCCTACAACACCCTAAAAGACTGGGGCATGCAGGTCTCCCTCGGTTCTGTCACGAGCACCCCGGCTGTCGCAACCAGCGTGGAGAGCAATACCGACCGCATCTTCTCCCTCACCCCATCGGCTTCGGCGGTTGCCGTCACTGAAGGCAAAGACAACGTTTTCCAGATGTGCTTTGCCGATCCGAACCAAGGCTCGGCGTCCGCCCAGTACATCTTCGACCAGAAGCTGGGCAGCAAGATTGCCGTTATCTACAAGAACGATGACGTCTACTCCACCGGCATTTACACCACCTTCAAGACCAAGGCCGCCGAACTGGGTGTGGAGATTGTTTCCGAGACCACGTTCACCGAAGACAGCCAGCAAGATTTCTCGGTGCAGCTCAGCGATGCCAAGAGCAAGGGCGCCGATCTGATCTTCCTGCCGATGTACTACACGCCTGCATCGCTCATTTTCCAGCAAGCCAAGTCGATGGATTTCTCCCCGAAGTATTTCGGTGTCGATGGCATGGACGGCATCCTGACGCTGGAAGGCTTTGATGTCACGCTCGCAGAAGGCGTCATGCTGCTGACCCCGTTCAACGCCGACGCCAACGATGATCGCACCACAAACTTCGTGTCGAAGTACCAGGCGGCCTACAACGAAATCCCGAACCAGTTCGCGGCAGACGGTTACGACTGCATCTATGCGATCTGGGCCGCAATCCAGGCGGGCGGCATCACCGCGGATATGGCAACTCCGGAAATCAACGACATCCTTATCGCCCAGTTCACTTCGATGGATTTTGACGGCCTCACCGGAGATCAAATGAGGTGGGACGCCAACGGCCAAGTCACCAAAGCCCCCAAAGGCATGGTCATCAAAGCCGGCCAGTACGTGGGAATGGACTGACATTAATTAGGAGAGCGTGAGGGCTGGCGGGAAGCCGCCCTCACGCTCAACTTTTCAGGAGTACACGCAATGGTGTTTCTTTCCCATCTGATAAGTGGGGTGAGCCTCGGTGGCATCTATGCCATCATCGCGCTGGGTTACACTATGGTCTACGGCATCGCCAAGATGCTCAACTTTGCCCACGGCGATGTGATCATGGTTGGGGGGTACGCCTGTTTTTTCATGGTCACCTACTACGATTTGCCGGTGGCAGTCGGGGTGCTGGTCGCAATGGCAGTCTGCACGCTATTAGGGGTTTCCATCGAACGCCTGGCCTACAAACCGCTGCGTAGGGCGCCGGCATTGGCGGTGCTGATCACCGCCATCGGGGTGAGCTATTTCTTGCAGAATGCGGCTCAATTGCTCTGGACGTCCAATCCGAGGGTGTTTCCCTCGGTAGTCGGCAACACCTCCCTAAATCTGTTTGGCGGCCAGTTGTCCATCTCAAGCACCGCGATCGTCACCATTTCCATCTGCGTGGTCATCATGGTCGCGCTGACCTGGTTCACTTCAAAAACGAAAACCGGCAAGGCGATGCGGGCGTGCAGCGAAGACAAAGCTGCGGCGCAGTTGATGGGAATCAGCGTAAACACAACTATTTCGATGACCTTTGCCATCGGTTCCGCGCTGGCCGCCATCGCGGGCGTCCTGCTTTGCTCGGCGTACCCAACGCTGTCTCCGACAACGGGCGCCATGCCGGGCATCAAGGCATTCACCGCGGCGGTGTTCGGCGGCATCGGTTCCATCCCCGGAGCGATGATCGGCGGAATCTTGCTCGGCATCATCGAAATCTTCGGCAAGGCCTACATCTCCACGCAGCTGTCTGACGCCATCGTCTTCTTCGTCCTCATCGTCGTCCTACTCGTCAAGCCTGATGGGCTGTTGGGCAAGCGGGTGCAGGAAAAGGTATGAGGAATCAGATGCGCAAACTGCAGAAACCCACCCGCACCGCAATCTTCACCTATGCGCTGGTAATCGCAGCCTTCGTCATAGTGCAAATACTGGTGGCAGGCGGGAACGTAAACTCGACCCTGGCTGGGCAATTCGTGCCGATCTGCGCATACGTGGTGATGGCGATTTCACTGAATCTCACTGTCGGAATACTGGGCGAGCTGTCCCTTGGCCACGCCGGGTTCATGAGCGTGGGCGCTTTTTCCGGCGTGGTCGCCGGGATGAGTTTGGGTGGCGCCATACCCTCGGAACCGCTTCGGCTCACGGTCAGCATGATCATCGGCGCGGCGTGCGCTGGCGTGGCGGGATTCCTCATCGGAATCCCGGTGTTACGGCTGAACGGAGATTACCTCGCCATTGTCACGCTCGCATTCGGCGAGATAATCAAGAACGTGATCAACTGCCTGACTGTCGGAGTTGACTCCGGCGGATTGCATTTTGGGTTCCTGAGCACAGCGGATGCGCTGAATCTTGAGCCTAGCGGGACGGTAATCATCAACGGGCCGATGGGCATTTCCGGAATACCCAAACTCGCCTCCTTCACCGCAGGCTTCATTTTGATCCTCGTCACTCTTTTTATTGTGATGAACCTGGTCAACTCCCGCTCTGGCCGAGCCATTTTAGCCCTGCGCGAGAATCGGATCGCAGCGGTGAGCGTGGGGATTTTCGCCACCAAGTACAAGCTGATGGCTTTCGTGGTGTCTGCTGCTTTGGCAGGTGCGGCAGGTACGTTGTACGCCATGAACTTCTCAACGATCGTCGCAACCAAGTTTGGCTTCAACACCTCTATTTTGATCCTAGTTTTCGTGGTGCTGGGCGGGCTGGGCAACATCGCCGGATCGATTATCGCCGCAACCTTGCTGACCGTGCTGCCGGAGATGCTGCGCGGATTCAGCGATTTCAGGATGTTGATTTACGCGATAGTCCTGATTCTCGTCATGTTGGCCACCAACAGCGCCAGATTCCGGGCTCTCCCTGGCCAGTTGGCGTCGAAGTTGCGCCCGGCGCGGACTTCGGCCAAGGAAGGGGCGACTGGTGAATAGCGACCATCCGGAAACGCAGCTGGTGCCGCTGCCGCCACTGAATTTCGTCCCGGAGCGGGATGCGGGCCAGCAGCCAATATTGGAAGTGCGGAATCTGGGCATCGACTTCGGCGGGCTAACCGCAGTTGACAGCCTCAACCTGGCCATCAGCCCCACCGAAATTTCCGGGCTGATCGGGCCGAACGGCGCCGGCAAGACCACAGTGTTCAACCTGTTGACCAAGGTGTACCAACCCACGCGCGGGACGATACTTTTCAACGGCCAAGACATCATAGGCATGAACACCGTCCGGGTCAACCGGGCCGGGATAGCGCGCACGTTCCAGAATATTCGGCTCTTCAACAACCTCACCGTTGAGGACAACATCAAGATCGGCCTCCACAACCAAATCAAATATGGGATGTTCAGCGGCATCCTGCGTTTGCCGGACTATTGGAAACAGGAGAAAATCGCCCGCGAGCAGGTCGGGGAGCTGCTGTCCATCTTTAACATGGGGCATTTGACCCAACACATCGCCGGGTCGTTGCCGTATGGGGCGCAGCGCCGGTTGGAGATTATCCGGGCTTTGGCAACCCGCCCGAAGCTGCTGCTGCTGGACGAGCCAGCTGCCGGGATGAACCCGTCGGAGACAGCTGAATTGATGGAGAATATCGCTAAAATCCGCTCCACCTTCCAGATAGCGGTATTGCTCATCGAGCACGACATGAGCCTGGTGATGGGCATTTGCGAGGGAATCTGCGTCCTCAATTTTGGCAAGGTGATCGCCAAGGGAACGCCCAGCGCGATACAGAACAACCCCGAGGTGGTCGAAGCCTACCTTGGCCGCCGCAAGGAAGGAGGCCACCATGTTGAAGGTTGACGACATCAACGTTTACTATGGCGCGATCCATGCGGTGAAGGGCATCTCGCTTTCGGTGGATGAAGGCGAGATAGTCACGTTGATCGGAGCCAACGGAGCCGGGAAGAGCACGATATTGCAGACAATCTCCGGTTTGCTGCGCTCCCGCACCGGAAGCATCACCTTCTTGGACGAAAACATCGGCTCCGTCGCCCCGCATAAATTGGTGCAGCGCGGGCTTGCCCAAGTGCCGGAGGGGCGGCGCATCTTTTTGCAGATGACAGTCGCCGAAAACTTGGAGATGGGCGGATTCACCCAAAAAAGCAGCGAACTCGGCGAAGATTTGGAACGCGCGTTCACGCTCTTCCCACGGCTGAAGGAACGCCGGTCGCAAATCGCTGGCACTCTTTCCGGCGGGGAGCAGCAGATGCTGGCTATGGGCAGGGCCTTGATGAGCCATCCGAAATTATTGATGCTGGACGAGCCTTCAATGGGCTTGGCGCCGATCCTGGTCGAGCAAATCTTCTCCACCATCGTCGAGATGAACCGCGAGGGCACCACAATCCTGCTTGTCGAGCAAAACGCCCAAATGGCGCTTTCCGTCGCTGGCCGCGCTTACGTGCTGGAGACCGGAAATATTGTCATGCACGGTGACGCAGACGACCTGGCCGACAACGAAGAAGTGAAACGGGCCTATCTCGGCGGGTAGTGGCCCCAGTCTCCAACGGCGGTTGCCAGGCGGTGGCGCGGACAGGCCCGCGCCGAGCCGTCACTGCGCAGTTGGGATGGAGGCGGTCTCCGGGATCGGATTGGGGAGTTGCTGGATTGCGGCGTCGTCAATGATCTGTTTGCGGACCAGGCGGCGCAGCGCCTTGCCGATCAGCGATCGGGGCAAGTCCTGCACCACGAAAAGCTCACGCGGGATGGCGTAGCGGGCCAGCCGCTGGCAGCACCATTCGGCCACCTGTTCCAGCTCCAGCTTCGCCCCTGGGGCGAGCACCACCGCCGCCGCAACCCACTCCCCCAAATCCCCACCGGGCACACCCACCACGGTCACGTCTAGACTCTCCGGCATGAGCAGGAGTTCCTTCTCGATCTGCGAGGGATAGACGTTGTGGCCGCCGGTGACGATGACCTCTTTGATGCGGTCCACCAACCGCATAAAGCCGTCCGGCTCCATCACCACCAAATCTCCGGTGCGCAGCCATCCGTCGGGCGTCAACACGGCGGCGGTCTCTTCCGGGCTGTTCCAATAGCCGGCGAATACCTGTGGCCCGCGCACCAGCAACTCGCCCGGCTCGCCGTAGGGCAGGTCGCGGTCGATGTCCTCGGGATCGACGATCCGGGCTTCCGTGCTCGGATAGGGCAGGCCGATGCAGTCATGGCGGCGGTCGGCAGAGGTCGGATTGCCGCCCACGATGGGCGAAGCCTCAGTCAAGCCGTAACCCGCCACCAGTATCCCGCCGGTGGCGGCTTCCCAACGCTCCGCAACGGCTGGCTCGACCGCCATCGCACCGCAGATGGAGTGCCGGATGCCGCGCAGGCTTTCCCCGCGTTCGCTGGCGGCCCGCTCCAAGCGGTCGAACATCGGCGGGACACCGGCAAAGAGCGTGGCCGGGGTGTGTTTGTGGGCGGCCAGCACCATATCGACGCTGAATTTGGGGAAAATAACGACGGTTCCGCCGACGAGGGGCGGGATCATCAGGCAGAGGTTCAGGCCGAAAGCGTGGAAAAAGGGCAAAGCGGCGTAGAAAGTCTCGTCTCCGGGGCGAATGCCCACCACCCAGGCGACAGATTGAACGGCGTTGGAGACCAAGTTGGAGTGGGTGATGATGGCGCCCTTGGGGACGCCGGTGGTGCCACCGGTGTACTGCAGCAGGGCGATGTCGTCGAGGTCGGGGCCGGGAACGCTGCGGTCGAGCGGGGCGGCGTTCTTGGTGGCAATCTCCCAGCTGAACAACGTTGCCGCCGCAGGTACGGCGAACGCCCCCACAACCGTCATATCGTCGCGCAGGGCGCGGGTCTTCGGCAGCGGCAGGCGCAGCGCGAACCGTTTGCTGGCAGGCAGCGCGGCGGTCATGTCCACGCTGAAGACGGCTTTCAGCCGAGCCGTCACCTCGGGTGTGTCGCGCAGCGTCTTGTCCCAGGCGATCAGGTATTCGGCCCCGCAGTCGGCCAATTGGTGGGCGAGCTGCACCAAGGTGTAGGTGGGATTGTGCTCGGCGACGATGGCGCCGAGCCGCATTGCGGCGTAAAAGGCGACAACGTGTTGCGGACAGTTGGGCAAGGCGATAGCCACGATGCTGCCCTTGCCAACGCCGTGGCTGTGCAACATCTGGGCGGCGCGGGAAACTTGGTCCAGCAGTTCAAGGTAGCTGGTCCGCCGACCCATGAACTCGATGGCAGCCCGATTGGGGTACAGCTCAGCCGCCTGTTCCAGGACGCCATAGACCGGTTGGGCGGGCTGGGCAATTTCTGCGGGGACGCCTTTGGCGTACTTGGATAGCCAGGGCCGATCCGAGGGAGGAACCACACCCTGAGCATATCCCACCCCCCGCGTAACTTAGAACTCAGGTCCGCAACGTACACCAACAAATTTAAGCGGGGCTGATTAGAGCGTCCGCAGGGCCTCCACGCAGTGATCCCGCCAGGCGCGTGCCTGGTCTAGGAGCAGGGTGAGCGTCCAGCATCCGTGCAGCAGGCCCGGATACACCTTGAACTGGACCGGCACTCCGGCTTGGGCCAGCCGCTCGGCGTAACGGGCGGCGTCATCGCGCAGCGGGTCCACCTCGCAGGCCAGGATCACGGCTCGCGGGAGCGATGACAGCTCACCGGCCAGCAACGGCGAAACGTAGGGATTGGCCCGATCCGAGTCCGAGTCAAGGTATTTGCCGGGCAGCTCTTCGGCCATCTGGCCGACAGCGGGGAATTCGGCGTCGAATTCGTGGATTGAGGGCGAGGAGAGAGTGAGGTCCAGCGCCGGGGCTTCCAAGAGTTGCAGCGCGATCTTCGGGCCGCCTTCGTCACGCGCCCACAGTGCGACTGCCGCGCTCAGAGTCCCGCCCGCGGACTCGCCGCCTCCGGCAAGCCGGTCAGGATCGATGCCGAGCAAGTCGGCATTTGCCGCCACCCAGGTCAGCGCGGTGCGGCAGTCATCGAACCCAGCCGGGAATTTGTGTTCTGGCGCCAGCCGGTATTCCACCGAAATGACCACCACATCGGCGGCTTTGGCCAGATACGCGCAGATCGCGTCGGACTCGGCAGAATCCACCGAACCCAGGCACCATCCGCCGCCGTGGATGTAGACCAGTCCCGGACGGCTTCGTCCGGCGGCCAAGGCGCGATAGGCCTTCAACTTCACCGGC